>JAWLFD010000067.1:0-10793 GCA_041685745.1 Wenzhouxiangella sp. | reverse complement strand
CGGGAGCGCGGTTCGACATGAGCTACACCATCACCCTGTTTTATGCCGGTCTGTCCGGCCTGCTGCTGCTGGGATTGTCGTTTCAGGTCGTGGCCCTGAGGCGGCGCTTCCAGGTGGGCTTGGGCAGCGGCGATCAGCCGGACCTGGAGCGTGCGATCCGGGTGCAGGCCAATTTCTGCGAGTACACGCCGCTGGCCCTGCTGATCGTCCTGACGCTCGAGCTTTCCGGCGCCCTGCCGGCCGTGGTGGTCCATCTGCTGGGCGCTGCGCTGGTGCTGGGCCGCTTTCTGCACGCCTGGGGCCTGAGTCATACCGGCGGCGTTTCGCGGGGTCGCTTCATCGGCACCTTGCTGACCTGGCTGATGTTGCTGGTCGGGTCACTGCTGGCCGTCGGCATGGCCCTGGGTGCGTGGTGGTTCTCCGTGGCCGGCTGACCAGTACAGGGCCGTGTAAATCTTCGGATCGATGGCCAGGCCCGCGCGGTAGCGGTCGAGCAACCAGCCGTCGATGGCCGCGGCGGGGATGCGGTGGACCATGATGTCCTCGCTGTCATCGCCGCCGCCGGGGCCGACGGGTTCCAGGTCCTGGGCCCAGACGAAGCAGACCCGCTCGCTGGTAAGCCCGGCCGAGGTCGGACAACTCATGATCTCGCGCAATCGGCCCGCCCGCCAGCCGGTTTCCTCGACCAGTTCTCGTGCCGCCGCCGTGAGCGGTGCCTCCGCGGCCGCGTCATCCTGATCGCCGATCAGGCCTGCAGGGAGTTCGATCGTGCGCTGTTGGATCGGTATGCGATACTGTTCGACCAGCAACAGCTCGCGTTCGGGGGTCCAGGCCACCAGCACGACCACGCCGTGGCGACGTTCGATGAACTCCCAGCCGCGGCGTTCCCGCAGGGTCAGGTAGCGACCCGAATGAAGGACGGAATCCGGTTTTTCAGTCATGTTTGCGCCTTGCCTTCATCGGCATCTGAACATCCTGCCGTTTCGAGAGTCCGACGACAGCGAGTTGTCACCCATTGTTCAAAAGATACAGGACCGAAGTACATGCGTCGATCATTCCTTTCGTTTTGCCTGACCGCCCTGACGCTGCTGACCATGGCGGTGAGTGTCCCGCTGCCGGCGCAGCAGGCGCCGGATGCCGCGCCGCCGGAGAATGCGCCTGCCGGGTCTCGTCTGGCCTACTGGTTCAATCAGGCCGCCCAGGCCTTCGAGAACGACCGACTCGATGATTGGGTCAGCGCCACCGAGCAGCTGCATGAGCTCAGACCCTACAACCAGGATTTCATGACCCACCTGGTGATCGGTTACGCCCGCCAGGAGGATCTGAACAACGCCTTCAACATGATGCTGCACATGCAACAGCAGGGGCTTGCCGAAGACTGGAGCCGTTTCGAGGAACTGGCGCCGTTGCGCGAGCACCGTCTCTACGAGCACCTGGTCGGGCTCATGCAGGAGGCGGGAAAGCCGTTCGGACGCTTCGATGAATATGGCCAATTGCCGGCGGACCTCGCCATGCCGGAGGGCATCGCCCGCGATCCGGAAAGCAAGCGAGTATTTGTTGGGGGCATCCGCGACGGACGGATTCTCGAAAGCGACGATGGGAATGACTGGACGGTCTTTGCTTCACCGGAAACGGTAGACGGCCTGGCCAGCGTGTTCGACCTGGCCGTCGACGGGGAACGCGGCCATCTCTGGGTGGCGACCGGCCCGGCGCCGCAGTTTCGCGACTTCGACCCCGAGACGGCCGGCCCCACCGCCTTGATCCAGCTGGACCTGGACTCGGGCGAGCGCCTGGGTCTTTTCCCGGTCGCCGATCCCGACACAGAGCATGTGCTTGGCTCCATGGCGCTGGCCGCCGACGGGACGGTCTATGCCGCCGATACCCGCCAGCCGCTGGTTTTCCGCCTGCCTCCCGGCGGCGCTGCGCTGCAGCCGTTTTTCGGCAACCGGAATTTCTCCAGCCTGCGCGGGCTGGCCCTGTCCGACGACGACGGCCTGCTCTACATGGCCGACTACGAGCAGGGCATCTACGTGCTCGCCACCGATGGGTCCAACCAGGGCTGGAAGCTTGCCGTCCCGGAAACCCTCAACGAGGGCGGTATCGACGGGCTCTACTGGTGGGAGGGTCATCTCATCGCCATTCAGAACGGCATCAGCCCGCAACGCGTGCTGCGCCTCCAGTTGGGTCCGGACGGACTGGGCGTGGTTGCCGTTGCGCCGGTGCTGGCCGCGCTGGATGTTTTCCAGACCCCGACTTTCGGGGCCATGGAGGGCAGTCAACTGGTCATGTTTTCCGGCAGCCACTGGCGCCACGTGGACGGGCGCGGCAACCCGCTGGAAGACGAATTGCCGCCGATCCGGCTGCTCGAGACCGACGTCGATGCGGCCGAGGTCATGGCGGTTGGCCAGGAGGCGCTGGAGCAACTCCAGCGCGGGCGTTGATTCGTGCCGCGGGCGCGGCCGGTCAGTCCGCCGGCGTAGCGCTCAGCGAGCGCTGTCGATGCAGGCGCTCGCGCAGCGGCCGCCCAAAGCCCAGTCCATCGAGCAGCGCGTCCAGGGCATCCTCGTTGCCCTGGTCGCGGTCGATGCGCGGCGGGCTGCGCAGTTGCTCCACGTCGCTGGCCAGGCGGGTCAGGCGGAGCGCCAGCCGGGCCTCGGCTTCATGAGCTTTCAGCTTGGCCGGCAGGCTTCGCGCACCGCGTAACTTCAGGTAAGGGATTTCGTCGAGGCGCTCGAACAATTGATCGAGGTCGCCGAAATGGGCCAGCAGGGCGCAGGCGGTCTTCGGACCGATGCCCGGCACCCCGGGGATGTTGTCGACGGGATCGCCGGTCAGGGCCAGGAAGTCGGCGATCTGGTCGGCGCGGACGCCGAAGTGAGCCAGCACGCCGGCCTGATCGAGCCGCCGCCGGCGGGCAAAGTCCCACCAGCTGTCGCGCGCGCCGATCAGCTGGGCGAGATCCTTGTCGCCGCTGACCACGCAAAACGCCAGATCCTGAACCCGGCAATGTCCGGCCAGGGCGGCGATCAGGTCATCGGCCTCGAACCGGCCGTCGGCATAGACCGGCAGACCGGCGTGCCGCGCCAGGTCCTTGCACCAGGCGAATTGTTGGCGCAGAGCTTCCGGCGCGGGTTCGCGGTTGGCCTTGTAGGCCGGGTAGATTTCGTTGCGAAACGAGCTGGTCAGGGACTCGTCGAAAGCCACGGCGATGCGGGCCGTGCGGGTCTGTTCCAGGAGTTCGCACAGGAAGCGGGCGAAGCCGTAGACCGCGTTGGTCGGCCGGCCGGCCGAGTCGGCGAACCGGTCGGGCATGGAGAACCAGGCCCGGAAGATGTAGACGCTGGCGTCGATCAGGTAGACCGGCCGGATTTCCGGGGATGGATTCATCGGCTCGGATTGTGCACGGTCCGATCTTCGGCCAGGCTCCGGGTCAGGCGTCGGCGCAGCACGCTGTGGCGAGGAAAATGGGCGAGCAGGAATTCCATCTGGTCTGCCAGGATGCGTCGTCCCTGGAGGTAGACGTACTCGGCATGGGTGGGCGCGAACGGAATCGCCAGCAGCTGCATGCCGGCTTCTTCGGGGGTGCGTGAACCCTTGTGATTGTTGCAGCGCTTGCAGGCCGTGACCACGTTGGCCCAGGTGTCCACGCCGTCCTGGGCGAGCGGCTTGACGTGGTCGCGCGACAGATCGCTGTGATGAAACTGGTTGCCGCAGTACAGGCAGATGTTTTCGTCGCGGCGAAACAGCGCCCGGTTCGACAGCGGCGGGGTATATCGTCCGTAGAATCGATGCGCGTCCGGATGGCTGCCCTGGGTGGCGACGATGGCGTTGACGGGAATGATGGTTTGCCGCCCGGTCAGGGCATTGATGCCGCCGTGGAGATGGTAGAGCACGCGACCGAGTGCGTAACTGACCTGGCCGAGAACGATCAGGCGGACCGCATCCTGGTAGCCGATCCATTCGATCGGCATGCCGGTGACGTCGGTCCGCAGGACCTGCTGATCAAGATGCAACATCTTGTGTTCTGCCTGTAGTCAGTCCCCAAGATATGGCGATTCTACCCACAACCGCCTCGAGGGGCCAGTGCCGCATCCCAACGCCGGTGAACCAACCGCCCTCCGGTACAGTCGAAGGCCCTGAATTTTCACCGCGAGAGTGTCGATGAGCAAGTTTGTTCCGCTGCTGGCCGTCCTGTTGCTGCTCGGTGGCCGACCCGGCCTGGCCGTGCTGCCGGCTGAGGTCGACGGCCGGCCGCTGCCCTCTCTGGCGCCGATTCTCGAGCAGGTCACGCCGGCCGTGGTCAACGTGCATACCCGCACCCGGGTGCAGGTTCGCTCCAGCCCGTTCCTGGACGATCCCTTTTTCAGGCATTTTTTCAACGCGCCCAGCGTTCCGCGCGAACGGGTGCAGCAGTCGCTCGGCTCGGGCGTGATCGTGGACGCCGAATCGGGTCACGTCCTGACCAACAATCATGTCATCGACGGGGCGGACGATATCGCCGTGACTCTGGAAGACGGGCGCGAATACGCGGCCGAACTGGTCGGTGCCGACCGCGAAACCGACCTGGCGGTCGTCCGGATCCAGGCCGAAGACCTCACGGCGCTGCCGCTGTTTTCCGCCGAGGGCTTGCGGGTGGGGGACTTCGTGGTCGCCGTGGGTAACCCGTTCGGCCTGGGCCAGACGGTGACTTCCGGCATCGTCTCCGCGCTGGGTCGGTCGGGCCTGCGCGGGCTGGAGTACCAGAACTTCATCCAGACCGATGCCTCGATCAACCCGGGCAATTCCGGCGGTGCGCTGATCGATCTGGCGGGCCGGCTGATCGGCATCAATACCGCGATTTTCACGCCCTCCGGCGGCAACGTCGGCATCGGTTTCGCGATCCCGGCCAGCACGGCCGAGGTCGTCATGGATCAGCTGGTGCGCTATGGTGAAGTTCGGCGCGGAGCGCTGGGCGTTGAGGTGCAGGACCTGGACGCTCGACTGCGCGAAGCGCTGGATGTTTCGGTCGAGGCGGGCGCGGTGATCACGCGACTGACGCCGGAGTCCCCGGCCGACCGGGCCGGACTGCGGGCCGGAGACATCATCGTCGCGGTCGATGAGCGCCCGGTTCGCGATGTCCAGAGCCTGCGCAATATCGAGGGGTTGCTGGCGATCGGCACCGAGGTTGCGGTGCGCCACGTGCGCAACGGTCGCGAACGCTCGGCCCGCCTGGTGCTCGAAGAGAACCTGGATGCGCGGATTTCCGGGCGCCGACTGGACGCGCGGCTGGACGGTCTCACGCTGGTTCAGGTGCCGCAGCGCGCTCGCACCGGCGGAGTGTTGATCGAGGAGGTGCGGCGCAACTCTCCGACCTGGCGCGCCGGCCTGCGCCCCGGCGATTTGATTGTCACCCTCGACCAGCAACCGGTGGCCGACCTGGCCCAGATGCGCAAACGATTTCCGCTTGATGCCGAAGCACCACTGATGCTCGAAATCCTGCGCCGCGGCGTCGGCTACCGCGTGATCCTCGAGCCTGGCGAGTAAGGCTTGGGGCGCTCCCGCGCGGCCCACTAGACCTGGTAGCGATTGGACAGCGCTTCCTGCGCCGTGCGCACGATACCGAAGGCCGAGCGCAGATAACGCCGGTGCAGGCCGGACAGTTCGTCGGGGTCGACCAGGTGATTGGGTTTTTCGCCGCGCTCGAACAAAGCGACCTGGTGGCGCAGGCGGACATTGCCGATGAAGCGCAGGGCGTGAATCAGGTCATCGGCATCGCCCTCGTTCATGATGCCCTGCTCTCCGGCGGCCCGCAGGCGTTCTTCGGTATGCACCGCGCCGATGGCTCCTTCCAGCGCGCGCACCCGCGCCAGGTCGACGATCGGAATCACGCCGCGCTTTTTCAGATTCAGTCCCTGACTCTTTTCGCCGTCGTGCTCCTGGACAAACTGCCGGAAAAGGCCGAGCGGGGGACGGTGTCCCATGGATTCAGCGGCCAGGAAGCGGCGGAAAATCTTGCTCTGACTGGCCTGTTGGAGGACCTCGGCGTGCAGGCGCCGGGCCATGGCGAGGTCGCCGGCCACGCCGCGCATGTCGAAAAAGATGCTCGACTGCATGACCGATTTCGGCTTCGGTTCCACGATCCAGCCGGAAAAGGTCTTGCGCCAGTCTGCGTATCCCATGCGCCATTCGCCCTTGGCCATGACTCCGCCGGGGCAGTAGACGTAGCCGCAGTCGTTGAGACCGTCGCAGACGAACTCGGCCAGTTCCCGGAAGTACTCGGCGGCATCGCCTTCGGGCGATTCGGCCAGCAGCAGTCCGTTGTCCTGGTCGCTGACCAGGCCCTGCTCGAGCCGGGCCTGGGAACCGAAGGCCATCCAGGTCCAGGCCATGGGCGCTTCTCCCAGCTGATCCTGGGCTAGCGTGAGGAGGCGGCGTGTGCAGGCATCGGTGATCATGCTGGCCACCCGCCCGACTTCGGTCACCTGGCTGCCCTGGCGGGCCATGGCGGCGAGCATGCCGGGCCCCTGGCGCGCCATTTCGGCGATCGCCGCGGTGTCTTCAGCGCGCTGGATATCGCGGACCAGCCGCAAGGGATGGGGCGACTGCTGACGCAGAAGATCGCCTGAGCTGATCACGCTGGCCAGGCGCCCGTCCTCGCCCGTCACCGGGAGGTGATGAATGCCCAGGCGCATCATTTCGACCAGCGCGTCCTCGATGCGATGCTGGGTCGATACGGTGACCGGGTCGGGGGTCATCACCTCGGCGATCGGCCGGGCGGGATCCAGGCCGCCCCCCAACACCCGGTTACGCAGGTCACGGTCGGTGACGATGCCGACCAGTGTGCCGTTGCGAATCAGCGGTACGCAGCTGACCTGGTGCCGGCTCATCAGCGCGGCGGTCTCGCCGATCGAGCGCTCCGGATCGCCGGTGATCGGCGCGCGCAGGGGCAGTTCGCCGAGCCGGGCCGGGCGGCGCCCGCTGGCCTGGCGCAGGCGCGCCCCGGGCCCCTCGCTGAAAAATCTGCCGAAGTCGGGATGGCGCTGCCCCAGGGCCTCCATATCCGGTGCGGGCAGGTGAAGAAGCTCGAGTTCTTCGATGGCCTCGACCTCGTAGTGGCAGGCCTGCCCGTCGAAGCGAATGGCGTGGCCGAACAACTCTCCTTCGCCGCGCTGTTCCAGCGGGTGGCCGTCGGCTGCCTTCAGGACGACCGCGCCTGCAGCGATGACGTAGATGCCGTGCTCGCCGGGTTGGTCGAACCGGCCGACTGCGTCTCCGGCGTTGAAGCTCATTGGCTGGCAGGCGTCGATCCATTGATCGATCTCGTCGCCGGGCAACTCCGAAAACGGGGCCACCTTGGCCAGAAAGGCGCAGGAATCCGCAGGCCGCATCGGCTTTATCTCCTCAGAATCAGTAGTTGACCCGGGCATAGTAGGTCTTCTGGGCCGCCTGGCGTGCCTGCTCCAGGGTATGAATGCCTTTTTCCGCCAGCAGCGGAATGAGCTTGACCAGGATTTCGGCGGTCACCATGGCGTCGCCGATGGCGGTATGTCGACCGATGATGGTCAGCCCGAAGCGTTCGGCGATGGCTTCCAGGCGGTGCGAATCCTGGTTTTCATGGACCAGCGCCGACAGCAGCAGCGTATCGAGCACGGGGTGATCGAAGCGCACGCCGGTGCGTTTTTCCTTCAGCTGCAGGCAGCGCATGTCGAAGGCCGCGTTGTGGGCGACCAGCACGGTATCCTGGCAGAATCCGTGGAACGTCGGCAAGACCGCGTCGATGGTCGGCTGTCCCCTGACCATCTCAGGGGTAATGCCGTGGATCGGGATACTGGCCGGAGGAATGATGCGTTGGGGGTCGACCAACTGGTCGAAAAACTCGTGCGCCAGGACCTTGCCGTTGACGATGCGTACCGCGCCGATCTGGATGATCTCGTCGCCCTCGGCCGGATTCAGTCCGGTGGTCTCGGTGTCGAACACGGTATAGGCCAGTTCGGTCAGCGGACTGTCGTCGAGACTGCGCGTTCGGGCAGTGGTCCGAAACAGGTCGAAATCGTAATATTCGGGGCGGCTTTCATGACGCATGAACGTGGTTGCCGGCAATTCTTCCTGCGGCGCGGCCAGCGGCAGCAGCAGGCGGAAGAAGCAGCGGTGCCGGTCATCCTCGGTTTCCTGTTCGATCCAGCATTCTCCGCCGTGACGTTCGAGCACGTCGCGTACAGTCAGCGACAGGGTTTCGGACCCGACCTGGATCGGCTCCTGGTCCCAGCCCAGCTCGGCCTTGTCGCCGACCCCGTCGCAGGGCATCCAGATCAGGTCCAGCACGCCCTGGCCTTCGCGTTGCCCCACGCGCAGGGTCAGTGATCTGACCCGGCAGCGGTCATGCAGCCGGCCGGCCAGGTGGATCACGGCCTGCAACAGGGTGAAACTCTCGACCTTCAGCCAGACGCCCTGGTCGCCGGGCTCGGCATCGACCTGCAGTTCCAGCTCCGATTCCAGTCGCCGCAGACCGGCTTCGACCAGGTCCTCGCCGAGCATGTCTTCCAGCGGCCAGCGCGAGCGCAGGGCGGCGCTCGAGGTCGGCTGCAACTCGTCGATCCGGCGGCTGAGCCCCTGGACTTCTTCCCGGATCACGCCGAGCAGCCGTTCGCGCAAGCCTTCAGGGATGTCCGGCAACTCCAGTACCTCGGCGGCTGCCCGGGCGTTGGCCAGCGCCGAGCGGCTGCCCTCGGTCAGGCTGGTCAGGATCCGGTCCTTTTCGGCATCGGCCTGCATGTCGGCGGTGATGTTTTCGATCAGCAGCACGAAGCCGGTCATGGTGTCCGTGGCTCTGGCTCCGGTATCATCGGTCGCGACATCGCGCACCGGCGTCATCTGGACTCGCAGCAGCTTGCCGGTCGGGGTTGCGGTCACGAACTGCGCCGACGGGGCGCTGGCTCCACGCAGCAGACGACGCTGGACGTTCTCCAGCGCGTGGTTGACCAGCTTGCGGTCGAGCACCGTGTAGATCGAGCGCCCCAGCCCCATCAATTCGGCCCCTCCGGCCGGGGTCGGCAGGCGCGAAAGACGCCGAAACTGCAGCCGTGCGCGATTGTTGTAGAGCAGGATTCGACCGTCGAGATTGCACACGACCACGCTCTTGGTCAGCTCCGACATC
Organism: Wenzhouxiangella sp.; assembly: GCA_041685745.1. GTDB lineage: Bacteria > Pseudomonadota > Gammaproteobacteria > Xanthomonadales > Wenzhouxiangellaceae > Wenzhouxiangella. The sequence goes on along the minus strand of JAWLFD010000067.1, from coordinate 1,660 downwards.
AGCGCAGCCAGCCGGTTTTTTTCCAGCTCGGTCTGACGGCTGGCGGCCTGGACGCGCTGGTCCATGTCTTCCTTGAGCGCCTCGCGCTGGGCGACCAGTTGCCCGATCACCTCGGCCAGGCGCCGGTTCTCGGCGCTGCCGCGCGGCGTCGGCAGCCGTTGCACGTCGGTTTCGAGCAGAAGCCTGGCCTCCTCGGCCAGTTTGGCCGGGGCGCGCAGGTAGTGCTCGATCAGGTGACGCAAGGCGGCCGCGGTGGGTATCAGGGAGCCGGCCCACAGGAGCACCAGCAGTCCGCCCTTGCCGCCGAGCGCTTCGAGCACGGTTTGCCAGTCAGCGGGATCGAGGACCGCCCAGAGCAGGACCCCGGCCACGCCCAGCCAGGCCAGGCAGACCAGGCCGACGATGGTGACGGCCAGGGCCAGGCGCCAGTCGAACGGTTTCATCGGCCTTCGCCGAGGAGGCCGCGGACCCGGTTGACCAGGTCGTCGGTGGAAAAAGGCTTGACGATGTAGGCATCGGCACCCAGGGCCATGCCCTTGGCGATGTCGGTCTCGCGTGCTTTTGTGCTTAGCATCACGATTGGAATCGCGCGCAGCGCCGAATCCGCTCGAACTTGCTGGCAGATCTCGAAGCCGGACTGGCCGGGCATCCCCGCTTCCATGATGATCATGTCCGGCCTTTGTTGCCGGATCATTGCCATCGCCTTATTGCCGTCGCGCGCGAGGCTGACATCGAAGCCCTGACGCTGCATCAGGTACTCCAGCGACATGAGCAGGTTGGGTTGGTTATCGGCAATGAGAATCTTGCTGGCCATGCAGTTGGCCTCCTCTGACGCTCACGGTAGCAAGCGTTCGCCGCGGTTGCGCTTCGACTTTGGTGGTAGAGCGCTCAGCGGTGCTCTCGGCAGGCAATGGCCAGGGCAGGATCGTTCGGCTCCAGGTCGCGCCAGTCTGCGCCCGGCAGATGGCCTTCGCGATCGAGTTCCACGCCGGCATGCAGGTCTGCCCGTCGGTTCGCGGTGCAGTCGAAAACCACCGGAATCTGTCGTCCGGGCATCCATCGGCCGAGAAGCAGCACGCTGGTCATCACCTGACCGGGTCGGTCAGGGTGGGTGCGGTTGCGCCGGGTATCCAGCGCCACCATGCGCAGGCTGAGTGGACGGAGGTAGGTCCAGGGTCGATACCAGGTCGATTCCCGGCTGACCGAAACGACTTCAACCCCTTCGGGCAGCGATTCGACGGTGCGCGGCAACCAGCCGTACTCCATGGTGACCATGAACACGATCATGCCGATCCCGGCGCCGGCCGGTACCAGCCAGCCCGGCAGCCGGCGCCCGGTGGCCGCATTGACCGCCATGATCACGCCGGCCACCGCCAGGCCTAAAACGATGGCGGCCAGGAATTCAAGCAGCATGGCTGAGGGCTCCGAAAGATGACTGCGGAAATGATACTGCCCGGCAGCGAGGCCGGGCAGCGAGCGTGATCCGGTCCCCGGGGTCGGCCCCGGAGACCTGGTGCGGTGCTTCTAGTGGTCTACGGCCGTGCCGGCGCCACGCGGCACGCGAATGCTCTCGACCAGTTCCTGGATATGCTCGGGCGGCTCGGCGGTGACTTTCATCACCAGGTAGGCGACCAGGAAGTTGATCATCGCGCCGATGGCG
>JAWLFD010000305.1:0-2630 GCA_041685745.1 Wenzhouxiangella sp. | reverse complement strand
ATCTCCTCGCCGATCTGGTTGCGGAAGGTGGCGACGTAGGAAATGCCTTCGATGATGACGTCGAACACCCGCCATTCATCGTCGGAGCGGCGCAGCACGTAGTCGACCGGGGCCTGTTCGCCGGAATCGAGCGCCAGCCGGGTGCGGACCCGGGTGGCGCGCTCGGTGTTGTCGCCGGCCAGCGGCAGGATCTCGACCTGGTCGCGGCTTTCGAAGTCCAGCAGCCCGGTGGCGTAATTGCGCATCAGCACGTTCGACAGCGCTTCGGCGAAGGCCTCGATTTTTTCCTGCTCGAGACCGCGACCGTGGCGCCCGAGCACCAGGCGGGCGGAATAGACGGTATCGAGCCGCGGCAGCAGGCGCTCGCGCAACTCCTCCTGCAGGCGCTCGGGATTGTGCTCGAACTCGCTGCGGTTGTCGTCGATCAGGGTGAACAGCTCGGCGGTGGTCTGGCGGATCAGTTCCACCGGCTCGGAGGCGTTGGCCAGGGCCGGCAGTGAAGTCGCGAGGGCCAGCACCAGCATGAGGAACCTGGGCATCAGTTTTCTTCTCCTTCGCTGTTGAACATGTAGCGGCTGATCAGCTGCTCGAGCACCAGCGCCGAGTTGGTCAGCAGGATCTTGTCGCCGTCGCGCAGAAACTCGGGCGAGCCGCCGGGCTCGAGGCTGACGTACTGGTCGCCGAGGATGCCGGCGGTCACGATCGAGGCCGAGGTGTCTTCGGGCAGCGCGTCGAATTGTTCGGCGATGCGCAGCGTCACGCGCGCCTCGTAGGTGTCTGCGTCGAGTTCGATGCGATCGACCGTGCCGACGGTGACCCCGGCCATGTTGACCTTGGCGCGCGGCTTGAGGCTGCCGATGTCGGAAAACGCCGCGGTGACGGTGTAGCTGCCGCCGGAGACCACGCCGCGGTCGGTGGCCTGCAGGGCCAGAAAGACCAGGGCGGCCACGGCAAGGACCATGAACAGGCCGGCGGTCAATTCAATCTGGTGGGAGGATTTCATGAGCTTGACGGATCCAATTTATAGCATCAGGGCAGACAGAACGAAATCGACGAACAACACGACGATGGCGGTGGCGATCACGGTCTGGGTCGTGGCCAGGGCCACGCCTTCGCCGGTGGGTCGGGCGGTCCAGCCGTAGAACACGGCCAGCCAGGCCGCGATCAGGCCGAAGATCACCGATTTGAGCATGCCGTGGCCGAAATCGCGCCCGAGCTCGACCGAGCTCTGGATGTTGCCCCAGAACACCAGCGAATCGGTGCCCATCAGGAACACGGCGTAGACCACCCCGCCGAGCAGCGCGGTGACGTTGAAGATCAGCACCAGCGCGGGCACGGCGATGATGCCGGCGATCAGGCGCGGCTGGACGATGCGCTCGAGCGGGTCGATGGCCATCAGGTCGAGCGCGTCGAGCTGCTCGGTGGCGCGCATCAGGCCGATCTCGGCGGTGATCGAGGTGCCGGCCCGGCCGGCGAACAGGATCGCGGTCAGCACCGGGCCGAGCTCGCGGAACAGCGACAGCGACAGCAGGGTGCTGGTGGCGTCGGCGGCGCCGAAGCGGGCCAGGGCGTCGTAGGACTGCAGGGTCAGCACCAGGCCGACGAAGAAGCCGCAGGTGACGATGATGACCAGCGAGCGCACGCCGGCAAAGTAGATCTGGCGCAGGGTTTCGGCCAGCTGCAGCCGGGTAAAGCGCATGCGCGAGACGACCTTGACCAGGAACAGTCCCGCCCGCCCGATCTGGCGCAGCGACTCCATCGGTCCGCGACCTGGCACCGCCGGCGCGCTCATCGCGAGCTCCCCCCGAGCATGTCGCTGGCGATGTCGGGAGCAGGGTAGTGAAACGGGACCGGCCCGTCGGGGTGGCCGCGCATGAACTGCTGGACGAGCTCATGGTCGCTGGCGGCGAGTTCTTCCGGCGTGCCGCTGGCGATGAGGCTGCGGTCGGAGATGATGAAGCAGTGATCGGCCAGGCGGGCGACCTCGTCGACGTCGTGGGTGATGACCACGCTGGTGGTGTCCTGGACGTCGTTGACCTCGCGAATCAGGCGCAGCGAGACGCCCAGCGAGATCGGATCGAGGCCGGCAAAGGGTTCGTCGTAGAGCATGATGTCGGGGTCCAGGGCCATGGCCCGGGCCATGGCGATGCGCCGGTTCATGCCGCCCGACAGCTCGCGCGGATACATCTCGGCCGCGCCGCGCAGGCCGACGGTCTGCAGCTTGATCAGCACCAGGCGGCGGATCAGGGTTTCGGGCAGGTCGGTGTGCTCGCGCAGCGGCAGGGCGACGTTGTCGAAGCAGGTCAGGTCGGTAAACAGGGCGCCGTTTTGCAGCAGCACGCCCAGGTTACGCCGGAATCGACCCAGTTCGCGGCCCTTGAGCGTATCGACGCGCCGCTCGCCGACCAGCACCTGGCCGGCATCGGGCCGGATCTGGCGGGTGATCAGGCGCAGAACGGTGGTCTTGCCGGCGCCGCTGGGGCCCATCACCGCCGTGACCTGGCCGGCCGGAATCTCGAGACTGAAATTCTCCAGGATGGTCCGGCCACCCAGGCGCACGGTCACGTCGCGCAGCGCTACCGCCGCATTCCTGGCTTGTCCTTGGCCCATGTGGAGTGTTCAACGTCCTC
>JAWLFD010000304.1:0-2632 GCA_041685745.1 Wenzhouxiangella sp. | reverse complement strand
GGATTCCGCCGGCCGAGTTCTGCAGAAAGCCGATCCGCTCGGCCAGATCGCTATCGCGCACCACGACCGCGCCGCCGACCATGTCGGAATGGCCGTTCAGGTACTTGGTCACCGAGTGCAGCACGATGTCGGCGCCCAGGTTCAGCGGCTGCTGCAGCATGGGCGTGGCGAAGGTATTGTCGACCACCAGCCAGGCGCCGGCCGCGCGGGCGATCTCGGCCACGGCCGCGATATCGATCACCGTGAGCATCGGGTTGGTCGGCGTCTCGACCCAGATCATCCGGGTCTTGGGCGTGATCGCGCTTCGTACCCGCTCCAGGTCGGTCATGTCGATGAAGTCGAAGCGCAGCCCCGAAGACCGTCGCCGCACCCGCTCGAACAGACGCCAGGTGCCCCCGTAGAGATCATCGACCGCCAGCACCTGGTCGCCGGGTTCGAGCAGGTGCATCAGGGTATCGACCGCGGCCATGCCCGAGGCGAAAGCAAACCCGGCCACACCGTCTTCCAGGTCGGCGATGCAGGCTTCCCAGGCCTTGCGGGTCGGATTGTGGGTGCGCGAGTACTCGTAGCCCTGGTGGTCACCCGGGCTGGCCTGAACATAGGTCGAGGTCGTATAGATCGGCGTCATGATCGCCCCGGTCGAAGGGTCCGGCGACTGCCCGGCATGGATGACGCGGGTGGCGAGGTTTTGCTTGCGATCGGTCATGGGGTGGCAATGCGGTTTGAGAATGGGCGAGTTTACGGGGTTCCGGGTTTCGGGGCACGGAAAAGCAGGCCGCGGCCCGCCTGAATCCTCAAACCTTCGTCAACACGAACGCCGCCAGTGCAGCCAGTCCGCCGGCGGCGCCGGCGCCGATCACCACCCACGCCCACGGACCCAGTCCGCGGCGCTCGGTTTCGGCCAGCACGCTGGGAGGACGCAGCCCGGGCGCCTGGAGGACGAAGCGATTGGGACCCACGCGAATTTCATCGCCGGATTTCAGTGCCCGGACGGTCACCGGATCGCCGTTGACGTGGGTCTCGGCGCGGGCTTCCAGGGTCAATCGGTCGCCGTCGAAGCGGATGCGGACATGCTCGGCCTCGATGTCGTCCAGGCGAATCAGGCTGCCCGGACCGCTGCCGATCAGCGTGTCATCGTCCAGGTCAAAGGCCTCACCGGTGCGCGGACCCGAGGCGGCTTTCAGTCGGAAGGTCATAGTCAATCAATTCTCGTAGGACCGAAGTAGCGTAACTGCCCTGGCCCAGGGTAAAGGCAAGCTGCAGAGAGTTGGGTTCCGGCTCGCTCCATTCAAGTTCGCCGATGCGCATGCGCAGCGGTCGACGCTCGTGGCGCAGGCCGAATTGTTCCAGACCGCGAACCAGATTCGGCTCGGCCGCGAACACGGCCTGCTCGAGTTCGGCCACCTCGCCGCCGATCGGGCTGTCGCCGGCACCGGCCAGCGGGCCGGTGGGATGCACGTCGAGCCGCTCACAGCGCTCCTGAAGACTGCGATCGCCGGGCTCGGGCACGAAGAACGACCGGCTGCCGTCGAGCATGGCCACCTCACCGGCGACAATGCGATTCCAGCTGCCGTCGTCGATGCGCTGCTCGAGCACCCGGTTGAACAGCAAACTACGCGCCGCCGAAAGGTAGAACCCGCGCTTGTGCTTCGATGGCTTGCGCCTCAATTCGCCGGCAAACAGGGCGCGTGCACGGGCGATATTGTTGCCGCCGAAGCGCTGTTCGCCGAAACCGTTGGGCGCGCCGCGATCACGCAGGCACGCCAGGCGCCGCTCCAGCTCGGCGCGATCGCCTTCGAACTCTCGCACCACCAGGATGAAGCGGTTGCCTTGCAGGCGTCCGCGCTGGATCTTGCGCGCCGAGCGCCGAGCCGACAGGATGCGCACCCCCGGCAGATCGGCAGCGTCCCAGTGCGGATCGGGGCGGCCGGCCAGGTGAATGGAAAAATACTGCCGGGTCACGGCGTTGCGGTCCTTGAGCCCGGCGAAGCTGACCTGCCGCGGGTGCACCCCGGCGGCCCGGGCCAGCATGCCGGCGACATCAACGGTGTTCTGCTCGCGTTTTTCGATCCACAGCCACAGGTGCTCGCCGTCGCCGCTCGGCTCGTGACCGAGCACTTCCTCGACCTCGAAATCGTCGGCCCGGGCGCGAATCAGTCCTCGCCCGGCCGGGCCGCCCCAGGCGAAAGTGCCGCTCACGCGAGTTCCGGGTTCAACAGCACCATCACTCCTCGACCTTCCAGAGAATGACCGAAAGCGCGTTCTCGACAGGTTCCTCCCGATTCAGAAAGCCGCGAATTTCATAGGTCTTGCCGGCCTCGACTTCGACCTCGATGGTGTTGGCGCCGCTTTGCTGACGGCTGCGCCGGATACCCGCCACCGGCGGCCTGAAATAGGCCGCATCGACCAGCACCGTCAATTCGTAACGACCGGGTTCAAGCCACATCACGTGCCGGGGCAGGATATTGCGCCCGTCGATACCGACAAAGCGAACTCCGAAGCGGTCCTGCAGGTTCTGACCCTGCACCCCGCTGATCTTGGCCGCGTGCGGGCCCGGGGTGGTGGTGGGCAGGCCGGAAGCGGCGGCCGGCAGCGACAGCGCGAGGAACGCAATAATCAGGGTTGTCGAAAG
>JAWLFD010000303.1:0-2641 GCA_041685745.1 Wenzhouxiangella sp. | reverse complement strand
CCTGGGCCATGTCGCCAAAGCCGATGAACGAATAGATCGCCAGGAACGCGCCACCCAGCAACGCTGCCCCGGCCGAGCCGTCGATCTGCGCCGGTGCCGCGGCGATGGCTTGCGGGGCGGCCAGCAAGCCGTCGCGCAATGCCCAGAGCACGACCAGGAGCGTGCCGATCCCGATCAGGGTCGTGGCGGTCATCAACCAGGCGCTTTCCTTCATCCCGGCCGCGGCCACACCCACGACCGCGAGCGCGACCAGGGTGGTTGCCAGCCAGTCGCTCACCGCGATGAAGCTCGACAGATAGGCCACGAAGCCCGTGATGATGGTTGCGGCCGAGACGACGTTGGCCACGATCAGCGCCCAGCCGGCGAGCGAACCCAGCCAGCGCCGACCGAACGCGCGCTCCACGTAGTCGACGGGACCGCCGGCCGTGGGCACCCGCGCCGCCATTTCAGAGTAGCTCAGCGCCGTGGTCAGCGCGACCATGGCGGCCAGCAAATAGGCCAGCGGCGCCAGTCCGCCCGCCTCCCCCAGGACTTCGCCGATGACAACGAAAATGCCGGCGCCGAGGATCGTCCCGGTGCCGTAGAAGGTCAGCTGAACCAGGCCGACCTCGCGCTTCAGGGTGCTGTTTCTGGAATTGCTGCTCATGCCGATCTACGGTAGCGCGAAAGCGCCGCCGGGGGGCCGGCGACCGCCGACTCGCGCACAAAACCCCGCCAACGGCGATTTTCCGGCCCAAATTGGCGACTTGGGCCGCTCGTGGCGGATGAATGCCGTAGTCTTTTTAAGGGGATGGCAGGCGCCCGTGGGATGGAGATCAATGGTGATGCAGGCGCGACTGAAGAATATCGGGATCGTCGATGACGATGACATCGCGATCCTCGAAAAGCTGCAAAGACGCACGCGCGACTATCTGGCGGGAAGCACCATCCAGGCGGAGCGAAGCCGGTTCGAGTGCACCCGGATCCTGCTGTCCGGCTGGGCCGTGCGCTTTCGCTCGGGGCCGGACGGGACCCGACAGATCGTCAACTTTCTGCTGCCCGGAGACAGCATCGGACTGTATGGTGCGCTGTTCGACCAAAGCGATGCCGGGGTCGAGATGATTACCGACGGCTCGCTGGCAGAGATTCCTTGTGCCGAGCTCATGGAGGCGTTTCGCCAATCGGGCAAGCTGGCGGTTGCGCTGTGCTGGATCGGCGCCCAGGACGAGTGCGTCCTGGAGCAGCAGATCTTTCGCATCGGCGCGCTCAACGCCACGCGTCGCATTGCCCATCTGCTGGTCGAGCTGCAGCAGCGCATGCTTGCCGGAGGCACGCCGCCGGCCGAGGCGATGACGATGCCGATTACCCAGAAGCAGATCGCCGAGGCGCTGGGAATTTCCCATGTCCACGCCAATCGCTGCTGCCGCAAGCTGGAAAAGCAGGGGCTGGTGGAAACGGGAGCTGATGGCCTGACGGTACTTGAGCCGCTTGAGCTGCAGCATCTGTGCGGGTTCCACAAGAACGCGCTCCCGCCCAGGCAGTACCTCCAGAAGGCGTCAGCATTAACCTAGGTTGATGTGTTGCCTCTCAAGTTCTGTTGTGATGGGGTTGTTCGCAGGCGAGTTGTTTGCCGCGGAAAGACTTTTTCACTCCCAACCGGAGGTCGAACCATGAAACACCCGATCAATGCACATGCAACCAGTATTTTTACCAAGAAGGCGCTGGCGGTTGTCCTGGTCGCCGGTGGCCTGGCCTTTTCGGCCCATGCTCAGGACCCGCGAGAGCAGCCGGATGAATCGTGGATCAGCCTGGCGGGTACCGTCACCTCGACCACGCCCGACAGCTTCCGGCTGGATTACGGCGACGGCATGATCACCGTGGAAATGGACGACTGGGATAGCTTCGGCGACGCTTGGCCGCTGATGGATGGTGATCAAGTCACCGTCTACGGCAAGGTTGACCAGAACCTGTTCGCCAACACAACCATTGAGGCCGGAAGCGTTTACGTCGAAGGGCTGAATACCTTCTTTTACGCCAGCCCGGCCGACGAGGAAGAATACGGCGCATGGGTGGTCAGCGTTGACGTCGTGCCCGGTGATTTGACCTATATCGGTACCGTCGAGTCGGTCAACCCGATGACCAACACCTTTACCATCGATACCGGTGCGACGGAATTGAGCGTGGACACCAGCGCGCTGCCCTACGATCCGCTCGATGATGAAGGATTCCAGCAGATCGACGTCGGCGATCGGGTCAGCGTGGACGCCGTCATCGACGCCGACTTCATCGGTGATCAGGACCTGCTGGCAGAAAGCGTGGTCACGCTGTCGGATTGATCCGGCAGGGATCAATCGTTTCGGAAAACCACAAGAATGTTTTCGGGCCTGCAAGCGCAGGCCCTTTTTTAGCTCTTTCTAAACGCAGCTTGCGGGCCTTAGCGCGGCACCATGCAGGACTGAATGCAACCGATCAGGCGGCAGGCCAGCGTTCACCCGCGCCATTGGTAGATTTCGATCGATTGCGGATCGCAGCGGCAGCATCCGCCGCCGCACGGTGTTCCGCCGGGCAGCTTCTCCACCCGGCCCTTGGCGATCCACTTGCCCAGCATGCCGCGCAGGGCGTCCGGATCGGTCCTGAAGTGCAGCGCCATATCCGCCAGGGC
>JAWLFD010000066.1:0-10952 GCA_041685745.1 Wenzhouxiangella sp. | reverse complement strand
TGGTTTCCGGCAGCATCCGGGTCATGAAAAACCGCGCCGTGTCGAGCTTGGCCTGGTAAAAGACCTTGCGGTCGCTGCCGGCCGCGAGACGCTCGCGCGCGATGACCGCCATTTTGGCCCACATGAACGCCATCGCGGTCAGGGCGAACAGGCGCAGGTAATCCGTCCCCGCCGCGCCGGCTTCGAGCGGGTTGGCGCTCATGCGCTGGTAGACCCAGCCGGTGGTGTCCTGCAGCAGCCGGGCGGCTTGCTTGAGCGGGTCAACGAACTCGGCGACGTCGTCACGGCCGTCGTGCTCGGCGATGAAATCGGTGACCGGGGTAAAGAAGGCCTTGAGGTTTTCGCCCGAGTTGGCCACCAGCTTGCGCCCGACCAGGTCGAGCGCCTGGACGCCGTTGGTGCCTTCGTAAATCTGGGTGATGCGCACGTCGCGGGCGAACTGCTCGACCCCGGTATCGCGCACGTAGCCGGCCCCGCCGTGGACCTGCATTCCCAGGTTGGCGACCTCGAAACCCAAATCGGTGAAGTAGGCCTTGATGATCGGCGTCATCAGCGCCACCCAGTAGCCTGCCTGGCGCCGGACGGCCTCGTCGGGGTGGTGCAGCTCGAGCTCCAGTTGCACGCCGGTGTACAGACCCAGCGCGCGGGCGCCCTCGATCGAGGCTCGGGAGATCAGAAGCATTCGGCGCACGTCCGGGTGGACCAGGATCGGGTCGGCGGGCTTGTCGGGGAATTTCGGACCATCGAGGCTGCGGCCCTGGAGACGCTCGCGGGCAAACGTGACCGCGGCCTGGTAGGCGGCCGAGGCCATCCCCAGGCCCTGGATGCCGGTCACCAGCCGGGCGGCGTTCATCATGGTGAACATGCACGCCAGCCCGCGATTCTCCTCACCGATCAGGAAGCCGACGGCGTTTTCGAATTCCATCTCGCAGGTGGCCGAGGCCTTGATCCCCATCTTCTTTTCCAGGCCGACGCATGCGACCCCGTTGCGCTCGCCCAAAGCGCCGTCGGCGTCGACCAGAAACTTGGGCACCACAAACAAGCTGATGCCGCGGGTGCCGGCCGGCGCATCCGGGGTGCGGGCGAGCACCAGGTGGATGATGTTGTCGACCATGTCGTGCTCGCCGGCCGAGATCCAGATCTTCTTGCCGGTAACGCGGTAGCTGCCGTCCTCGGCCGGCTCGGCGCGAGTGCGCAACAGCCCCAGATCCGTGCCGCAGTGTGGCTCGGTCAGGTTCATGGTCCCGCCCCACTGCCCGCTGACCATCTTCGGCAGATAGGTCGCTTTCTGCTCGTCGCTGCCGTGGTGATGGATGACCTCGTAGGCGCCCAGGGTCAGGCCGGGATAGGCGGCAAAGGAGGCATTGGCCGCGTTGATCATCTCCGAGACCGCCAGTCCGACGAAGTTCGGCAGCCCCTGACCGCCGAATTCGGGGTCGGCGATCAGTCCGGTCCAGCCGCCTTCGCACCAGTCGCGGTAGGCCTCGCCGAAGCCGTCGGGCATGCGCACTTCGTGACTGGCTTCATCGAGCCGGCAGCCGATTTCGTCACCGACGGCGTTGAGCGGCTGGAGCACGTTTTCGGCCGCTTTCGCCGCCTCGTTCAAGACCGCCTCGACGACGTCCGGGCTGGCCTCGGCCATGGTCGGCAGATCGGCGCAGGGGGTCAGGTCGAGAAACTCGTTGTAGAGGAAGTCGAAATCTTCCAGCGGGGCCTTGTAGCTGGGCATGGTGCGCTCCGGGTGAAGTCAGAACGCCAGAGTACCATACGCTACCGTATGCAAGCGTCGACGATCAGCCTCGAGCGACCGCGAAGTCGGTGGGTTGCCATATCTCGCCGGACGCGGGCCGGGCGAACAGAAAGCCCTGAAAAGCGTCGCAGCCGAAATCCTTCAGCAGGGCCCATTCTTCAGCGGTTTCCACGCCTTCTGCGATGACCTTCAGCCCGAGTGCGTGACCCATGGCAATGGTGGCGCGAACAATGGCCGCGCTGCTGGCCGTGGCGATCATGTCGGAGACGAACGAGCGGTCGATCTTGAGCGTGTCGAACGGCAGGTGCTTGAGATAGGACAGGGAAGAAAAGCCGGTGCCGAAGTCGTCGAGGGCCAGGCCGATGCCCAGATCGCGCACGGCCAGCATGCGCTGTTCGGTCTGACTCAAATCATTGAGGACGACCGACTCGGTCAACTCCAGAGTCAGTCGGCCGGCGGGAATCTCGAAACGGTCCAGAGCCTCGAGCAGCAAATCGATGAACTGGGGCTGGTGAAACTGGCGGGCGCTGACATTGATCGACAGATGCAGCCCCTGGATGCGCGGATCCCTCGACCAGTCCTGAAGCCGGCGGCAGGCGGTATCCAGTACCCAGCCGCCGATCGGCAGGATCAGACCGGTTTCTTCGGCCAGCGGGATGAACTGGTCCGGCGAGACCCGGCCTTCGCCCGGACGGTTCCAGCGGATCAGCCCCTCGGCACCGGTGAGCCGGCCGCTGCTGTCGAACTGGGACTGGAAGAACAAGGCCAGGTGGTCGTTGGCCAGGGCCTCGTGGAGACCGGCTTCGATGCGGGCGCGGGATTCGGCCAGGGTCTGCATTTCCTGGTTGAAGAAGCGCCAGGTGTTGCGGACATCATCGCGGGCGCGCTGGAGCGCGATCTCCGCCTTGTTGAGCAGTCGATCGGCCTCTTCGCGCTCGGTCGTGATCAGGCACAAGCCCATGGTGGTGGCGTGCCGGATATCGGCCTCGGCCGGCTCGACCTCATGCGGTGCCTGCAGTTCCTCGTGAATGAGTTCGGCCAGGTCATGGGCCTGGGCGGCGGCCCGGTCGCGCGGTCGGGCAAGATTCTTCACCACGATGGCGAATCGGTTCCCGCCGATGCGGGCGATGGTCGAGTCGTCGGTCAGAATTTCGCGCAGCCGCTCGGTGATCAAGCGAAGTAACCGGTTGCCGGCTTCGTAACCGTGAATGTCGTTGATGAACTTGAAGCCGTCGATGTCGATGACCAGGATCATGCCGTGCCGACCGGTGCGCTGGCTGGATCGGCCGGCCTGATCCAGCCGATCAAGCAGCAGGGATCGGTTGGGCAGACCGGTCAGCTGGTCGAAGTTGGCCAGTTCGTGGATCCTGGATTCGGTACGCCGCAAGTTGGTGATGTCGGTCTTGACGGCCGCATAATGCGTGATTTCGCCGCCGGATGCGCGGATCGGCGCGATGGTGGCCATCTCCAGGTAGGTCGAGCCGTCCTTGCGGGTGTTGCGAAACTCGCCTTTCCAGACTTCTCCGCGCGCCAGCGTCTCCCATAAATCCTTGTAGGTGTCGCCGGGTGTCAGGCCCTGGTTGAGAACGGAAGGATTGCCGCCGATCACCTCCTCGGCACGGTAGCCGGTGGTTTCGATGAATGCCTGGTTGACGTATTCGATTGCCGGTCGGGTGTCGGTGATGATGATGCTGGTCGGGCTTTGCTCGACCACCATGGCGAGCTTGCGCAACTGATCCTCGGCGGCCTTGCGTCGACAGCGCTCTCCGGCATTTTCCACCGCTCTTCGGATCACGCCGGCCAGCCGGAGCAGGTTGTCGGTGAGCACGAAGTCGCTGAGCCCATGCTGCAGCAGCTTCAGCGCCATTTCTTCGCCGAACGTGTCCGCGACCAGGATGATCGGCATTTCGGCTCGCCGCGAGCGCAGCAGTTCGATCGTGTCGTCGAAGTCCAGTCCCGGCACGGTGTAGTCGAACAGCACCGCGGCCCAGGGCTGTTCATCCAGTGCAGCCTCCAGGGCTTTCCGGCACTGGAGGCGCCGGATGCGCACCGCAAGACCCGATTCCTCCAGCTGGCGGCGGATGAGCAGCGCGTCATCGTCGGCATCGGTGATCAGCAGCAGGTCGTAATGAGCGTCAGCCTGCATGGTTGTTTCCGTGATCGGTTGGTGAACTTGTCATCATTTCGGCGGCTCGCGCCTGGCCGGCCGAGGGTGTTGACGGTTGGGCAGCCTCATCGTCGCCGGCTCAGTCCCCGGTTTTTGCCGGGATGGTCAGTTGGGAAAAGAACGCCATGTCGGAGGTGAGCATGTGTTGTTTGACCAGGTTGTTGACCAGGAAATCGATGATGTCGCGCGTGGTCACTGTTCCACTGCGCGCCTGGTTGCGCAGCTTGCGCGCGCGGCCAAGCAGTCCGTTGTGGGCTTTGTGGTGCTGGTCCAGGTCTTCGTAGCCGATGTCGGCAAGGATGCTTTCTTCATCCGAGAAATGCTGCGCGCAGTGCTCGATCAGTTCATCGGCCAGGCGCAGAAAGTCCCCGTGCCCGACGCTTTCGTCGAGGCTGGCGGTGATCAGCCGGTTGCCCAGGCGGAACAACTCGCGGTGCTGCTGATCGATCAGCGGATGACCGCTTTCGTAGATCGATTTCCACGGTATCAGCACCGCGCTGTCGCCGTCCTCGCCGATGATCAGGCGGTCCGGATTCTGCTCGGCGCAGATCACCCGATCGCGCCCCCGGCGCTTGGCTGCATACAATGCCTGATCGGCGCGCTTGAACCAGTCTTCGGCCGTCTCACCGCGTTCGAGTTCGGCCGCGCCGATGCTGACCGTGAGCGCTCCGGCGTGGTCGAAGTGGCACTGGCCGACCGCCTGTCGCAGGCGCTCGGCGATGAAGCGCGCGGCCGGCAGCGAGGTGTTCGGCAGCAGAATCACGAATTCCTCTCCACCCCACCGAAAAAGACTGTCGACCAGACGAATCTGCTTGCCCATCAAGTCGCTGACCTGCCGAAGGACGTGATCTCCAGCGGCGTGCCCTTGTTCGTCGTTGACCCGCTTGAACCGATCGATATCGATCACCAGCAGGCAGACCGGCTGACCGTAGCGTTCGGCCCTGGGGACCTCGATGCGCACGAATTCGTCGAACTGGTTGCGATTCCATGCCCCGGTCAGCGGATCGGTGATGCTGCGCTTGCGTGCATCTTCGAGCTGCGCCTGGAGTCGCTCGATTCGGGGATCGCTGTCGCGCTCGATCAGGGTGACCAGACGAAAGCCGCCCAGGGCGATGCTGACCAGCTGCCGCCCGGGACGGTGCTCTCCGTCGCCACTGTCCAGCGTCACCACACGGCGGCTCTCGGCGCCGGTCAGCGCCGCTCTCGTTCCGGCCGAAAGGCTGCCGCCGGGCAGGCTTTTTTCCATGGCGGCATTGGTGAACATGGTCTCGCCGTGCTCATCGAGGATTGCGAGTGGCTCTGTCGAGGCGCTCCCTTGCTGACACAGCAGGCTCAAGTTCTTGTTGTCGTTTGAGTTATTCATGCCGGCCGGGTGCGTCTCCTCTATTCCTGAAGTCTGGCTTAAAAGGGCGGTGATTACAAATCCCCGAGTCCTGTCTTCAGACCAGTAGTTGACCCTCGAGATAGGCGGCCGCCTCGGGGCTGGCCGGGACACGGAAAAAGCTCGCGGCGGCCGTGTGTTCCTGAATTCGGCCGTTGGCGATGAACAGCACCTCTCCGGCCAGTCGTCGAGCCTGGGCCAGGTCATGCGTCGTCAGGATCACCTGGGTGCCGCTGGCGTGGATTTCCCGGATCAGGTGCTCGATCTTGTGCGTGCTGCGAGGGTCCAGGTTGGCGCAGGGTTCGTCGAAAAACAGCACCTTGGGCTGTTGCACCCAGGCCCGGAGAATGGCCAGCCGCTGGGCCTCGCCGCCGGAAAGTCGCGGGGCCGGCTGATGGGCCAGGTCCTGCAGTTCGGCGCGCTGGAGCGCGTCAAGCGCACGCCGCCGCCGCTGCTGTCGAGAGATCCGGCTGCGGGCGAGGGCAAACGTCAGGTTGGCGAGCACGGAACGGCGCAGCATCACCGGGCGCTGCAGCACCATGCCGAGGTCCGGCTGCGCCAGCTGCGGCGAACGCTCGCCCCACGTGACGGTGCCTTTGTCCGGAGAGATCAGGCCGTGCAGCACTCGAAGAAGCAGGCTTTTGCCGGCCCCGTTGGGTCCGAGAATGACCTGGATGTCGCGACTTTCCAGCACAAAGCTGACGTCGTCGAGCAGGGTGCGGCCGCTGCGCTCGAGCCGCACGCCGCGCACGATCAGCGGCAGTAGAGGATTGTCCGCGCGTTGGGCCGACTCAGGCATAGCGACGGGCGGCAGCGCTCTGAACGCTCATGACCAGCAGGTTGATGGAAAGTGCGATGGTGACCAGGATGATGCCCAGCGCCAGGGCCAGCGCCAGGTTGCCCTTGCTGGTTTCCAGCGCGATCGTGCTGGTCATCACCCGGGTCACGCCGCTGATGTTGCCGCCGACGATGATGACCGCACCGACTTCAGCGATGGCGCGACCGAATCCGGCCAGCACGGCTGTGACCAGCGAGAAACGGCCGTCCCACAGCAGCGCGGTCACCATCACTGTCGGCCGGGTGTTGAGTACCTGCAGCTGCTCGCGGCTGTGGGCATCAAGGTCGGCCAGGCTCTGGCGGGCCAGCGCGGCGATGATCGGGGTGATCAGCAGGAACTGGGCGATGACCATGGCCTGCGGGGTGAACAACAGGCCGAGTTGTCCGAGAGGTCCTGCGCGCGAGAGCAGCAGGTAGACCGCCAGTCCGACGACCACGGGCGGCAGGCCCATGGAGGCATTCAGCAGCGCGGTCACGGCATCGCGGCCGGGAAATCGGAGTACGGCCACTGCGGCCCCGATCGGCAGGCCGACGAGGGCTGCCAGCGCGGTCGCGCTGAGGCTGACCCACAGCGACAGGGCAACGATGTCGACCAGTTCCGGCTCCAGGGAAATCAGCAGGTCAAAGGTCAGGCGCAGGGGTTCGGAAAAGTCGTCCACCTGACGTAGTATAGAAGCAATGGTTCGTTTCCCTTAAACCCGCAGGAGTCCACCCATGAACGAAGAAAAACTCAACCAGTCCATCCGCAAGTTTCTCAAGCAGGTCGGCGTGACCTCGCAGCGCGAGATCGAGATCGCCGTGCGCTCGGCGTCCGAAGCCGGCAAGCTGCCGGGCGGGAGCCTGGACGTGAAAGTCGTGCTGCAGTGCCCCGAGCTCGGTCTCGAGCACGAAGTCGAAGGCCAACTCGAAGCCTGATCCACCCCGGCGCCTGGTTCAGGCGCCGTTCCAGACCGGTTGGGCAAACGGCTCGACCACCACCGTGTCGCCGGCGACGACGTCACCGACGTCCGGGGCGAGGTTGATCAGGCAGTCCGCTTCGCTCATCGAGCGCAGCACGCCGGAGCCCTGATGTCCGAACGGCGCGACCGCCAGCCCGTGGTCGGTTTTGACCAGCCGGCCGCGCTGGAATTCGCGCCGGCCGGGTCGCTTGTTGATCGCGGCGGTGACCGGCAGCGACATCTGCAGCGGCAGCATCGGCTTGGCCCCCGCCAGGGCGACCAGCGCCGGTCGGACCAGCTGCAGGAACGTCACCATCGCCGAGACCGGGTTGCCGGGCAGGCCGAAGAACCAGGCCTGGTTGATCTTGCCGAAGGCCAGCGGCCGGCCCGGCTTCATGGCGACCTGCCAGAACCCCACGTTGCCGAGCTTTTCCAGCGCTTCGACGACGTAGTCGGCGTCGCCGACCGAGGCACCGCCGGTGCTGAGCACGGCGTCGCAGCGCGAGGCTTTCTGCAGCGCCTCGTCGAGCGCTTCGCGCTGGTCGGGCACGATGCCAAGATCCTCGATCTCCACCCCCAGCTCGGTCAACATGCCGAACAGGGTGTAGCGGTTGGAGTCGTGAATCTGGCCCGGCGCCAGGGTCTGGCCGACCGGCTTGAGTTCGTCGCCGGTAGAGAAGAATGCGACTTTTGGTTTGCGCAACACGCGCACCTCCGGCACGCCCACCGAGGCCAGAACCCCGAGGTCGGCCGGGGTCAGTCGGCGGCCCGGATGCAGTGCCGTATCCCCGCGGGCCAGGTCTTCTCCGGCCGGGCGGACGTTGCTGCCGGGTTTGGCCGGTTTTTCAAAGCGCACCTGGTCGCCGTCGCGCTCGGTCTGCTCCTGCATGATCACGGTGTCGCTGCCGTCGGGTACGACCGCGCCGGTCATGATGCGCACGCATTCGCCGGGTCCGACCAGCCCTGGGTAAGGGCGCCCGGCAAAGCTTTCGCCGATCAGTCTGAGCGCGGTGCCGGCCTCGGCCACGTCCGCTCCGCGCAGGGCGTAGCCGTCCATGGCCGAATTGGTGTGGGCCGGCACGTCGATCGCGGCGGCGACCGGCTCGGCCAGGACGCGGTGCAGCGCCTGATGCAGCGCGACCGTTTCGACTCCGGTCAAGGGTTCGACCGCCGCCAGGATGCGCGCGCGCGCATCTTCCAGCGGCAGCGCCGGCGTGTCGTGGCCGCCGGCCGCCTTGCGTGCCTTGATGCTCATGTATCCGGATCCTGTTGCTGAATTTGCTCGGCCAGAGCATCACGCTGCTCTGGCGTGTTGATGTTGTCGAAGGCCTCGGGGATATCGCTGAAGTCGACCCGCGACCAGCGCCGGGTAGCGTACCACGCGTCCGGCTTGCGTTCGTCGGCCTCGAGCGCGCGGGTCAGATCGTCCAGAAGCGCGGTGCGGAACAGGCCGTGCAGGGTATGGACCCGACCGCCGGCTTCGGCCACCGCCAGCTCCGAGTCATCCTCGATCAGGGCCCGGGCCAGGCGCGCGAACAAATCGCGCGGCAGGCGCGGCGTGTCGCAGGGCACGATCGCCACGTACGGCGTTTCGGCGGCTTCCAGCACCGCGTGCAGCCCGGCCAGCGGACCCTGAAAACCCTCGTGGCGGTCGCCGATCACCGGCAGGCCGAAAGCGGCGTACTCGGTCTGCGACCGGTTGGCGTTGATCAGCAGCTTTCCGGCCTGCGTTCGCACCGCATCCAGCGTCCAGGCGATCATTGGTCGCCCGCAGACCTCGACCAGGCCCTTGTCGACGCCGCCCATGCGGCGGCCCATGCCGCCGGCCAGGACGGCCGCGGTGATGTTATCGGGGGTCGGGGCCGGGTGCATTTGATTCACTCTCTCGGGCGCCGTCGGCGCAGAAATGGGCATAGTCGATGTAGCCGGGAAATTGCATTCCCGCAGCGCAGTAGCGGCATTCCGGGTCGGCGCCCAGGCGCACCTCGCGCAGGCGGGTCGTTCGGCCGTCGAACAGCAGCAGTCGTCCGGCCAGGGTTTCGCCGATGCCGGTGACCAGCTTGATCACCTCCAGCGCCTGCAGCAGGCCGATGATGCCCGGTACCACGCCGATCACGCCGGCCTCGTTGCACGAGGGCGCGTGCTCAGGCGGCGGTGGCTCGGCGAACAGGCAGCGGTAGCAGGGCCGACCCCCGGCCGGAAATACCGAAACCTGGCCCTCGAAGCCCTGCACCGCGCCGTAGACATTGGTCAGCCCGAGCTTGATGCAGGCGTCGTTGACCAGGTAGCGGGTGGGGAAATTGTCGGAGCCGTCGACGACGATGTCGTAGTCGGCGAAGATCGATTCGACGTTGCCCGAATCCAGCCGCGCACGATGCGTCTGCACCCGGATCGATGGATTGAGCGCCTCCAGGGTCAGTCGGGCGGACTCGGTCTTGGCCATGCCGACCCGGTCGTCGCGGTGCAGTACCTGGCGATGCAGATTGGAGCGGTCGACGCGGTCGTGGTCGACCAGCCCGAGCGTGCCGATACCGGCCGCGGCCAGGTACAGCGCCGAGGGCGAGCCCAGGCCACCGGCGCCGATCAGCAGGACGCGGGCCTTGCCCAGAAGCGCCTGACCGGACGCGCCCATCTCCGGCAGGACCAGCTGGCGGGCATAGCGCTGTAGCGCATCGCGGTCGGGCGTGTCGGGCAGGGTGTAAGGCAGGCCTTCGTCCTTCCAGCGGTTGAAGCCGCCCTGCACCGCGCCCAGCCGGTAATAGCCCATCTGGCGCAGGTCGTCGGCGGCGAGCAGCGAGCGGGTCGTGGCCGCACACAGCAACAGGATTTCCTGGTCCGGGTCGGGCGCCAGCTCGGCGATGCGCATTTCCAGGTAGCCGCGGCTGACCGCCTGCGCGTTTTCCGGCAGCCCGAGCGCGATTTCTTCGGCCTCGCGCACGTCCAGCAGCAAGGCGCCGGCCCGGCTGCGGGCCAGGGCTTCGCTCGGGCTGACCAGCGCGATCTCGCCGCGCAGCTGTTCCAGGCGTTGGTCCAGCGACATGCGCGGTCCCTCAGCCGCCGGCCACGGAGGGCACGACCAGCAGCGTGTCGCCGGCGCGCAGCGGGGTGTCCAGCCCGCGTTCGGCGCGCACGTCTTGTTCATTGACGAACAGGTTGACGTGCGGACGCAGCTGACCGCCGCGGGTCAGGATGCGGCTGAGCAGCAGCGGATGTTTGCGGCCCAGGTCTTGCAGTGCTTCGCCGACCGTGTTGCCGGTGACCTCCAGGCCGGCCTGGCCGTCGGCCAGTGGCTGCAGCGCGGCGGGCAGTTCGATTCGAATCATGCGCGGCTTCCGTTTCGTTCGATGATCTCGACGACCGGCGAGGAGCGCGCGGCGTCGCGCTTTAAGCAGGTCAGTACCACGCGGTCGAAGCGCGCGCTTTGATCCAGCGCCAGGCGCGCGGCGTCGCCGGCCTGTTCGCGTGCGGCCTCGCCGTCGACCTGGTTGATGATCGGCACGACCGTCACACCCTCGGTGCCCTGGGAAATCCCGCCCGGTCGGGTGAACACCGCGGCCAGGTGGGCCGGGGTCAGGGTCTCGCCGATGGCCAGGCCCAGGACTTCGGCCACCCGTTCGGGCCGATGGACGAATTCCTCGGTCAGCGGCTGGCCGATGACTCGCGCCGAGAGCACCATCAGCACGGTCCGGGTTCGCGTGGGCAGCACCGGCTCGCCCGGCTTCGGGCATTTCAGGCCGCGCATGCGTGCCCCGTCGGCCTTGACCAGGGTGAGATCGAATCCGCCGGCCTGGTGCAGCCGGTCCACGCCGGTCACGCTCATGCCGCCGTAGCGACCGGTTTTTTCGCTGGGCAGGAGGAAGGCATGCCGGCCGCTGCCCG
>JAWLFD010000065.1:0-10979 GCA_041685745.1 Wenzhouxiangella sp. | reverse complement strand
CCCGCGCCGCTGTTTGACGATCCCGCCCCCCTTGCCGTGACCCTGACGGCGTCATGGGCGGAGTTCCTGCGTGACCGCGACGGTGAAGAGCGCTATCCGGCGACCCTTGAATACAGCGCCGAAGACGGCCAGCGGGTGCGTGTGCCGGTGACCGTGGAGCGGCGTGGCGTGACCCGTCGCGCCCTGTGCGAATTTCCGCCGCTTCGCATCCGGTTCGATGCCGACGGCGCTCGGGATACGCTGTTTGCCGGCCAGACCAATCTGAAGATGGTCACCCATTGCAATCCCCGGCGGCGCTGGGAGCAGTATTACATCATGGAGATGCTGGCCTACCGGATCTACAATCAGCTCACCGACCGCAGTTTCCGCGTGCGCGCGCTTTCGGTCACTTACGCGGACGATCAGCGTGCACGCTCCGATGAGGATCGTTTCGCCTTCCTGATCGAGCACGTTCGCGACGTCGCCGGGCGCAATGAACTGGCCCGCGTTCGCAAGGCGCGAATTGGCACCCGTTCGCACGAGCCGAACCAGATCAGCCGTTTCATGCTGTTCCAGTATCTGATCGGCAATACCGACTTTTCGGTGCTGACCGCCGCGGACGACGAGCGCTGTTGTCACAACGTGCGCACGCTCGGCGTTGCCGATGAGGGCGGGCTGTACGCCCTGCCCTACGACTTCGATGCATCCGGCCTGGTCGATGCGGCGTATGCCGTACCCCACGCCAGTCTGCCGATCCGCACCGTGAGCCGGCGGCTGTATCGCGGCTTTTGTGTGCACAATGAAAGTCTCGCTCCGGCGCGCGAGCAACTCCTGGGGCTGGAGGAAAAGACGCTTGATCTGATTCGCGCCGAACCGCGCCTGAGCGAGCGGACTCGGACGCGGGCGCTACGCTACGTTGAAGATTTTTACACGACGCTGAAGAATCCGGATCGGTTTGCCCGCAACATCACCGCGCGCTGTCGCAAATAGCCCCTCGAGAGCCGGCCGCGCCGTCCTCCGGCTCGTCGTCTGGCGCGGCCGATTGCAACCGCTGGCGCAGCCTTTCTTGACGCTCGAGCAGATGGGCATTGTCGGGCTGCATCTCCATGACACGCTTCAGGTAGGCCGGGCGCTCGTCATCGCGGCCCGGCAGTTCGATCATGCCGTCCGGGTAGCCGGCGAACAGTTTTCCCTCCCTGACCTCCAGCCAGGCGACATGACCGCCATAGTAAGGGGCCATGCCGACATCGATCATGATGATCCCGGCGTGGTGTCGCGGCCAGACAATGCCGTTGGTCGGTGTATGGCCGATCACGATATGACGGGCCTCGTAGCGCTCGAGAATGGCGTTGACCACTGCCGATGGCGTCGCAGGCGGCATCCCGGTCAGGCCCCGGTACCACAGCGGTCCGGTTTCATCCAGCACGTCCGGATCCGCCGCCGGATCGAGTTGCAGGGCTTGATGCACCATGCGGGTCAGGCTGGCCAGGTCGTGCCGGCAGTAGTCGGCGCTGATGCCGCCATGGACGAAGACGAGATCGTCGAGTTGGACGGCAACGGGCGATGAAAGCACCCATCGCAAGAGTTCCCCGTCCAGGCTCCAGCGTGGATCCCAGGCGAGACGATGTTCGACCCAGCCCAGCGGGTGGGCTTGTTGCCACTGCTCGGCGAAGTCGTCGGCCAGGCCGGCGTAGCGTTCCGGTTCTTCGTCGCGCAGGTACTCGATCACCGCGTCGAAATAACGATCCCTGACCCTGCGCGAGTCACGCGTGACGAAGGCCTCGTATTCTCCGGGGGTGACGAAGCGAAGGTCGCCGGAGACGTTCATGGCCTCGTGGTTGCCGATAAGGTGATGAACGCGCCCGCCGGCGCGCCGTGCCTGGTCTGCCAGGCCCGAAAGGTGGCGGATGATCTTGAGCGTGTCGGGGCCGCGATCGGCGATGTCGCCGGTCTGGACCAGATGGGCGGTGCCGGCGCTCCAGCGGCCGCGTCGGTTGACCATTCCGGCGGTTCGCAGGGTCTTGATGTAGTGGTCGTAATCCCCGTGCACGTCGCCGATGGCGATGATCCGTTCGACGCCCTCCCAGCGATGCGCATCGACCTGCTGCGGACCGGCCGCGACGGTCTGCAGGACCAGGACAAGGATCAGCAGGAGGTATCTCATCGACCTGCAATCTACCACAAGGCGGTTTGGCCGGAACCTGGGTCGGCGGATCATCGCCCGCCCCCTGGGGGGCAGTTTGCGCCGGCGCGCGACCGACCGTGCTGTGGCGACCGTAGAATGAGGCTTCACTTCGATGCCGGACCGGGGCTCAGGCCAGCCCGGGTCGGACGATCGTCCGGACAGGTCGGTGGAGACCGGAATGCTGCTGCAGTTTCTGATCATCGGGCTCGTTGTCGCCATCAACAACATGGTGGTCGCGCTCGCGCTCGGCGTGATGCGGCAGAAAAAGTATCGGGTCAGGATTCTGGTGGTGTTCGGGGCGTTCGAGTTTTTCGTGCCGCTGATCGGCGTGTGGCTGGGCTCGAACGTGGCCAGGATGATTACCGAGCAGACCGAATGGCTGGGCGCCGTCCTGTTGCTTGGGCTGGGCGTGTTCACCCTGCTCTCGGCGCGCGTGTCGCGGCGCGATCGAAAGAAGATGGCCAGCGCGGTCACGACCTGGCGCGGCCTGCTGATGCTATCGGCCGGCCTGTCGCTGGACAACCTGCTGGTCGGCTTCAGCCTCGGGCTGGGTGGAACCTCGCCGCTGGCGCTGGCCGGCACGATCATGGTCTGCTCGGTGACGGCCGCCGCGATCGGGCTGCAGATCGGTCACCGCGTGCAAAAAAACTACGATCTGATCGGGGCGGTTGTTTCCGGCACGCTGCTGATCGGCCTCGGTGTCGCCATGATGGCCGGCTGGCTTTGAGGCTGCGTGCGCTTTTTTAGTCTGCTTCGGCCAGCTGGTTCCAGGCCGTGGCCTCGGACCAGCGCCCCTCGGCCCAGCTGGATTTCATGTGTTCGGCCACCTGTTCGAGTTCTTCGGCGCTGACGCTGGCCAGTTCGCCGTGCTCGAGCGGGTCGTAGTGGAAGATGTACAGGCGCGAGGCGAACTGTTCGAACGGCAGGGAAGATTCTCCGTAACGCTCGCCGTTGCCGGCGGTGCTGACGACGACGCCCTTGCCCCAGTCCTGGCCGCTGTCGTTGTTGGGGTTGTAGAAGAACACCCGCATTACCTGCTGCGGGTCGAGCGCAACGCGCAGGATGGTGATGGCGTGCCAGCCGACGAAGCGGGCGGCGCTGTCGGTTACCGCGATTCCGGCCGGCTGCGGATGAATCAGCGGCTGGTTACCGTTGTGGAACGGATGGTAACTTGCATAGAAATGTCGCAAAAAGTCGCCAAGATCGACGATCTGTCCGGAAGCGACATCGACATTGATGCGGAATCCCCGGCCCGACCACCAGCCGTGGAACTCGGGATTGACCCAGCGGTGCGGATCGCCCTCGCGCTCGATGCATTGCCGGCCCATCTCGGCATAGATCCGGTCCAGGTGCGGCACGACCAGGGCGGACACGGCATCCAGGTCCAGCGGCGCGGTCGCTGCCAGGCCCTCGCCAGCCTGGCGAGACGAAATCGGCTGTCCTTCGAAGTGCATGATGATCTCGTCGTCGCGGGCCGCCCAGGCGACCATCTGCAGCAGATAGTCGGGATCGTTGTAGGCCCACATCGACAGCGCGCGGGCCGACTGGCAGGTCGGGTTGTTGCCCTGGCCCACGCCCAGCGGCTGGCCGAGGATGCACAGCACGCCCTCGAGCAGGCGCACGCCCGGATCGGCCGCCTCACCGAAGCTGGCGACCAGTCGTTCCCGGGCCTTTGAGCACAGCCGCAGGTTGAGCTGACGCCACAGCGCCGGGGCGAGCGGCTGCTGGTAAAGAATGCCGCGCTCGAGCATCAGCGCCAGTCCGTAAATGGCCTGCGAGGTGTGCGGCGAAACGGCCCTTTCGATCAGGGAGTGCACCAGATCGCGGTAGCACAGCAGGCAGTCGCGCCCGGTCGAGGACAGGCCCAGGGCTTCGCTCAGCAAATGATCGCCGCGTTCGAGCAGATGCCGGATCAAGACGGCGTGGTAGGCCGAGACCAGCCCGGTATCGTGCATGGCGCGCGCGCAGCCGCCGGCTTCCATCTGCAAGGCGCCGGTGTCCATGTGCTGCAGGCGCTCCAGGTAGATCTCCAGCCCCGGGTCTTCGCGGCTGGCCTGGGTGGGGCCGAACAGGCTGCTGATCAGGCGGTCGGCACCCTGTCCGCTGCTGCCCAGGTCGATCGCCGGGTTGGCCTGGCAGATCGCGATCTGGGTGATCATCTGGCGCACCGGTCCGGTCTGGATCGGGCGCTGCTGCAGAATCCGCCAGATCTCGTCGATCAGGTAGTCGACGATGTGCTCGAAACCGATGCCGTCGGCCAGGTGCTCGAGCACCGACCGGGCCAGGCCGGCCAGGCGGCCCTGCCGCACCCGCTGCGCCTCGTTCGGCGGGGTGAACAACAGCGTCAGGTTGGTCGCCAGGACCTGGGCGAGGTAGTGATGCGCCTGTTCGGCCGACACCTGCGGATGCCGGTAGCGGCCGCGGGCGACGGCAAGCAGGCGCAGTTCGCTGAGCGCCTCGATGACGACGATGTTGGCCTCGGCACTGGTGAGCGAATGCTGGGTCAGCGACGGCACCAGGTTCTGCGGACAGGCCCAGTCGGAACCGGCAAACACGCCGGCCTGCTCGATGGCCTCGGCGCGTTGCTCGATGGCATGGCAACCGCCCTCGCTCAACAGCACGCGCCGGGCCGCGTCGAGCACGCGCTGCAACCGGGCCGGCTTGGCGAATGCCAGCGCGTCGGCCAGCACCGCGATGGCGTCGTCGAGACGCGCCACCGCCACGCTGTCGTTCTGCGGACCGGGATCGTCAGACGTAGTAATCGAGTTCCTCCTGGCGCTTGAGCAGCTGGTGCATTTCCTCTGGATCTTCGCCGACAAAGTAGACCAGCCCCCAGTGGGTGCCGAAAGCGGTGCGCTTGGTGACCGTCTCTTCCATCGGGGCGGTCAGTTCGTGCGACTCGAAGTACGGGTGGTTTTCGGTCTCCTCGGGAATCTCGAGGCGGCTGACCACGCGCAGCCGCGGGTAGACGCCGAAGCAGCCGGCATGGCCCTTGGCATCGACGACTTCGCGCGGGAAAAAGGCCTCGATTTCCCCGGAAGTGGTTTTCGGGTCGAAGGCCAGAATCAGCGCCTGGTAGGCATTGAAACCGTAGACGCGTTCCAGCAGTTCGAATACCTTGAAGCCCGGCGGCCGGTAGGCGACCTCGCCGAAATACATCTCGCCGTCGCTGGTCACGAAGTATTCCGGGTGAATGAAGCCGAACTCGATGTCGAAGGTCTTGATCAGCTTCTCGACCTGGCGGGTGATCTGCTCGCGGTAGGACTCCAGTTCCGGCGAGGCGGGGACGTAGACCGAATACCCCAGCGAGACGTATTCGGAGATATTGAGAAAGCGGATCTTGCCGTCGTGGACCCAGGCCTCGACGGCGAACTCCCAGCCGTCGAGATGCGATTCCATCAGCGCGGGAAACTCGTCTTCGGGGATCGAGTCGACGTCGTCGGGTGTGCGAATGACGCGGTGGCCCAGGCAACCGGCCTTGTCGAAGGCCTTGAAGTGGATCGGGTCGTTCGGGTCGCCGTCGAGCTTGAGCAGGGTCTGGTTGACCCGGCGCAGAAACCGGATCACGTCCTCGCGGTCGTGGGCCTCTTCGAAAATACCGACCCGGATGCCGCCGAGCTGTGCTCTGCGCTTCATCAGCGACTTGTCGCGCATGAGCATGGCCTGGCCCAGCAGGCGCGGGTTGTCCAGCAGCACCGAATTGATGGCGCCGGCCCACTCAACGGTCTCTTCGTACAGCGGAATGGCCACGTTCACGCCCATTTCCTTCAGTTGCTCGGCGATTTCCATCGAGCGGTCGTTGAGCCGCTCGAAGTTCCAGGCCAGATAGGGGATGTCGTGCTCGCTGCAGTATTCCTCGGCCCAGTCCGGCGCCACGACCACGTAGCGCCGGTCGAATTTGGCGGCCGCTTCGACCGCGTTGAGGCTCCAGCCAAGGAGGGCGACGTAACCTTTCTCGGGATCGTAATCCATGATCGGGGTTCCTTAGTCGTTTGAGTCAATCGGCCCGGCGTGTCTCCGAGACCGGACGAATCCAGCGACTCGGATCACCAGCGGACGGTCCGATAAGGGGCCAGAGCATACACGAGCCGCCTTTGACCCGTGCCCGGTGGGCGGATATCGAACAGCGCAGGGTACCGCGCTGATCTGGCGACACCCTCGTGTCAGACTTGTCCCCATGGCTTTGTGTTCGCGTCTTACAACAACAGCGCTCGGGCTGGCGATGCTGGTCCTGATCACGCCGGCGGCGGCGTCGGACAGGTCCGTGATCGAGCGCGCCGATCGCATCGACCGCCTGCACAGCCTGCTGGTCGTCCAGCGCGGCGAGCCGGTGGTCGAACACGTGCGCGCCGGACCGGGTCTGGACCAGCCGGCCAACATCAAGTCCGTTTCCAAGACGGTGCTCTCGGCGCTGGCCGGCATGGCCATCGATCGCGGCGTGCTTGCCGGCCCCGAGCAGCGCCTGGTCGACCTGCTGGGCGATCGAGTCCCGGACGAGGGGCTCGCGCCCTCGGTGTCCGAGATCACGCTGGGCCATGCCCTGGCGATGCAGACCGGACTGCAGAGCACGTCGGGACGCCACTACGGGCGCTGGGTGCAGAGCGCGGACTGGGTGGCCCACGTGCTGACCCGCCCGATGATCGACCGGCCCGGGGGGCGCATGATCTATTCGACCGGCGCGACCCACCTGGTCTCCGCCGCCCTGACCGAGGCCAGCGGCCAGAGCACGCTGGCGCTGGCGCGCGAATGGCTGGGCCGGCCCTTGAACGTGCGCATCCCGCCCTGGCTGAGCGATCCCCAGGGGGTTTATTTCGGCGGCAACGACATGCACTTGAGCCCGCGGGCGCTGGCCCGTTTCGGCGAGCTTTACCGTCGCGGCGGCCGCCTGGACGGGCGCCGGATTCTGTCGGCCGACTGGATCGGCAGATCCTGGCGGCCCAACGGCCGCTCGCCGTGGACCGGCGACGACTACGGCTTCGGCTGGTTCATCACCGAGATTGCCGACCAGGTCACTTACTACGGGCGCGGTTTCGGCGGCCAGGGCCTGTTCGTGGTGCCGGAATCCGCGCTGACCGTCGTGATCACTTCCGACCCCGACCCACCCTCGCCGGGCGGTGGCCACTTTCGCCACCTGCGCGCGCTGGTCGCGCTGATCATCGAGGAGTTCAAGCCATGACGCCACAGCATTTTTTTGTCGCGGCCCTGGTGCTGCTGCTCGCCGCCGGCGCCCTGGTGCTGTCCGGGCGCATCCGGTCGCCGCGTCGCCGCCTGGCCACGCGAATCGCGCTGGTGGTCGCGACCGCTGTGCTGATGCTGCTGACGGTCGCGGTTCTGGGCGCCGGCCCGCCGCAGCGTTTCTGACGGGCCTCGGCAACTGCGCTAGGCTTGGCCGCAGGGAACCATCGTTTCAAAGACTGCGGCATGGGCAAGGACTCGACATGGAGGGTTCGTTCGGCACTGGACCGGGATGCCGCCGGCATTGCCGCGATCTACAACCACTACATCGAACACAGCACGGCGACCTTCGAAGAACAGCGGCTGTCCCCGGAGCAGCTGGCCCGGCGAATGCATTCGGTGGCCGCGGCCGGTCTGCCCTGGCTGCTTGCAGAGCGCGAGGGCGCCGTTGTCGGCTATGCCTACGCCACCCCCTGGCGAGAGCGCACCGCCTATCGCCATTCGGTCGAAGTCAGCGGCTACGTCCACCCCGATCGGGCGCGCGCGGGCGCCGGGTCGCTGCTTTACCGGGCCTTGATCGAACAACTCCGGCACGGCGGCAAGCACAGCCTGATCGGCGTGGTAACCCTGCCTAACCCGGCCAGTGCGGCGTTTCATGAGAAGATGGGATTTGTCCAGGTTGCCCACCTGCGACAGGTCGGATTCAAGTTCGGACGCTGGCTGGACGTGGGCTACTGGCAGAAACTGCTTGGGAACGGTCATCCGCACCACCCTTCGCGCCCGAGCGATTCCTGACCGTCCCGGGGCTTTGATCTGCTGGTTTATACAAGCAAGTTCTAATATAATGGCGTGATGAAGATGAACATGTTCAGGAACGGTTTTCTGGTGGTCACGGGTCTGCTGCTGACCGGCAGCCTGCTGGCCGCGGACTGGATCACGGTCGAGCGCGAATCCCTGGCCGAGCATCTGCGCCTGGACGGCGTGATCGAGGCGGTCCAGAAGAGCACGGTCTCGGCCCAGACCAGCGGCACCGTGGTCGAGCTGCCGTTCGACGTCGACGATGTCGTCGATGCCGGTCAGTTGATCGCCCGCCTCGACGACACCGAGCAGCGCGCCCGCTTCAACCAGGCCCGGGCGGCGCAGAACGAGGCCGAATCCAGCCTCGACGACGCCCGCCGCCAGTTCTCGCGTATCGAGTCGCTGCTCGATCGCGGCGTGGCGACCCAGGCCGAGTTCGACAACGCCCGCAATGCCCTGGCGGGGGCCCGGGCGCGACTGAATCAGGCCGAGTCGGCGGTGGCCGAAGCCGAAGAGCAGCTGGACTACACCCGGGTCACCGCGCCCTACAGCGGCATCGTCACCGAGCGCCATGTCGAACTCGGCGAGGCGGTCTCGGCCGGCGCCCCGCTGCTCAGCGGGTTTTCGCTCGAAGAATTGCGGGTGTTGGTCTCGATTCCGCAGCAGTATGCCGAGCTGGCCCGCCGCGAGCGCCGGGCCGAGGTCACGCTCAACGATGGCCGGGTGCTCTCGACCGGCGAGATGACGTTCTTTCCGTACGCCGATCCGTCCACCCATACCTTCCGCCTGCGCATGGATCTGGAAGAACCCGACGGCACCCTGTTTCCGGGCATGCTGGTCCGCGTCAACGTTCCGGTCAGCGAGCGCGAGGCCCTGTTCATTCCCGAGTCCGCCCTGTTCCGCCGGGGCGAGCTGCGCGCGGTCTACGTGCTCGATGACCAGGATCGGGCGCGCCTGCGCCAGGTTCGAATCGGCAGCCGCATCGACGGCCGGCTGGAAGTGCTGGCCGGCCTGGATGCCGGCGAGCGCATCGCGCCCGACCCGCGCCGGGTCTTCAAGCAGGCCGCCGAAGGATCGGCGCCTTGAGCGAAAACGGCCGCCCGCTGGGTATTTCCGGGCGCATCGCGCGCCTGTTCCAGGACGCCCACGTCACCCCCCTGCTGGCCCTGGTCGGTCTGCTGGCCGGCCTGCTGGTGGTGGTCATCACGCCCAAGGAAGAAGAGCCCCAGATCGACGTCACCATGGCCGACGTCATCGTCGCCTTCCCCGGCGCCAGCGCGCTGCAGGTCGAGCAGCTGATCGCCACGCCGGGAGAGCAGATTCTCGACGAAATCGAGGGCGTGGAGCACATCTATTCCACCTCGGCCCACGGCCGGGCGGTGATCACGGTCCAGTTCGAGGTCGGGATTCCGCGCCAGGAGGCCCTGGTCCGGCTTTATAACCAGGTGTTTTCCAACGAGGACTGGTTTCCGGCCGATCTCGGCGCCACGGCGCCGGTGGTCAAGCCGCTGGGCATCGATGATGTGCCGATCCTCAGCCTGACGCTCTACGATCCCGAAGGCCGCCAGAGCGCGGAGGACCTGACCCGGCTGGCCCGGGCCCTGGAAGTGGAACTCAAGCGCGTTGCCGGCACCCGCGATGTCTACACCATCGGGGCCGTGCCCGATCGGGTCGACGTGCGGTTCGAGCCGGCCCTGCTGGCCGGTTTCGGCTTGAGCGTGGTCGATTTGGGCGAAGCCATCCGGGCCGCCAACGCCGCCGGCTCCGAGATTCGCGTGACCCGCGACGGGGTCTCGATCCCCATCGAGCCGGGCACGCCGCTGACCGAAGTCGATGCCATCGCCGGGCTGGTGGTCGGCATGAAAGACGGCGCGGCGGTCTACCTCAGAGACGTGGCCACCATCGATCGCGGCGAGACCGTGCCCGACAGCATGGTCCAGGTCGGTTTCGGCCCCGGCGCGTCCGCCCATCAGGGAAACATCTTTCCGGCCGTGACCGTGGCCATTGCCAAAAAGCCGGGCGAAAACGCGGTCGTGATCGCCGATGCGGTCCAGGAACGGGTCGAGATGCTGCGCGGCCGGGTG
This sequence comes from Wenzhouxiangella sp., assembly GCA_041685745.1. Classification (GTDB taxonomy): domain Bacteria; phylum Pseudomonadota; class Gammaproteobacteria; order Xanthomonadales; family Wenzhouxiangellaceae; genus Wenzhouxiangella. The sequence continues at coordinate 758 of JAWLFD010000065.1, read as the reverse complement.
ATTCCCGATCACACCGGCGTCCTCGTGAGCCGCGACTACGGCAAGACCGCCGGCGACAAGTCGCGCAAGCTCATCAGCGACCTGGTCATGGCCACGGTCTCGGTGGTGCTGCTGGTGCTGGCGGCCATGGGCTGGCGCCAGGCCCTGATCGTGGGCATTTCGGTCATCGTCACCCTGCTGGTCACCCTGGTCTTCTCCTGGGCCTGGGGATTTACCCTCAACCGGGTCTCGCTGTTCGCCCTGATCTTTTCCATCGGCATCCTGGTCGACGACGCCATCGTCATCGTCGAAAACATCAGCCGCCGGCTGCGCGCCACCGGCCGGGGCCTGCGTGACGTCATTCCCGAGGCGGTCGATGAGGTCGGCACACCGACCATCATGGCCACCCTGACCGTGATGGCCGCCCTGCTGCCGATGGCCTTCGTCACCGGTCTGATGGGGCCCTACATGAGCCCGATCCCGATCAACGCCTCGGCCGGCATGGTCGTTTCCCAGATTGTCGCCTTCGTGCTCGCGCCGTGGCTGGCGGTGCGCCTGCTGCGGCACGAGAAGGGCATCGACCGGGGCGACGGCGGCGGCGGCAGTTCGGTTGCCCGCGGCGTCAACAAGCACGTGCTGCGGTTTTTCCGACGCGTCCTGAGCCCCTTTCTCGGCGACCACGCCTGGCGCCGGCGCGGCCTGGCGGCCGGGATTATTTTCCTCACCCTGGCGGCTGCCTCGCTGCCGGTGTTCATGTTGGTGGTGCTGAAAATGCTGCC
>JAWLFD010000064.1:0-10994 GCA_041685745.1 Wenzhouxiangella sp. | reverse complement strand
CATGCTCGTGACCGCGATCGGCCTGGTCCCGACCACGGTGGTCTACGTCAGCGTCGGCAGCGGCCTGGAAACCCTGGCCGAAAGCCGCGACCTGCTCGGCCCGGGGCTGCTTCTGGAGCCGCGGGTCGGCCTGCCGCTGCTCGCGCTGCTGATGCTGGTCGCCGCTGCCCGACTGCTGCAGCGGCACCTGCGCAAACACCGCGCCCAGTGAGCCATCCGGTGCGGCCCCGGGCCGGTTAGTCCGCGCTTCGACACACGGCCGGCTCGGACAGCTTCTCGATCGGCAACTCGAGCTGGATCGAATGGTTCAGCGGCGAGCGCGATACGAACTCCATGACCTCCATGCCACGGCTGTCGCTTTCGAACAGGCGGGCGTAGGCCCCAACGATCTCCGAACTGACCGGCACCGGCGGGCAGTTGGGGCAGAAGCCACGGAAGTCGTAGACGTCGAGTTCTTCGGCCAGCGGATCGCTGGACTGCTCATCGTCGGCCAGGAACCAGCGACCGACGCCGTCCAGGTCGTAGTAGTACCGAATCTGGGCCTGGGCGTTGGCCGAAACGATCACCGAGGTGCCGCCCTCGTCCTGGTCCGGCGTATACCAATGGCCGGTGTAACTGGCCGGGGCGCCATCGACCTCGGGGCAGGTGTCGGCCGCGACCGGCTGCTTGATGTCCGAACCCTGCCCGCCGTTGACCGACCAGGAAAACACCAGGCTGGTCTCGTCGATCATGGTCACGACGACGCGGCCGGCACGGACCGGGGTCTGCTCTCCGTCGGCGGCGACGTAGGAATCGATATCGGCCGACCAGACGGCTGAATTTTCATCCACCGGCGCCGATCCGAGGTAGAAAAGCGGCAGACCGTTGTCGTCGTAGCTGTACCAGACGATGAAGCCGAAGCCCGCCTGCTGCCAGGTCATGCCCTGGGCGATCTCGTCGCGCCGGTTCTGTGAAGTGCCGACCGGACTCCACAGCCCGACCTGGCGATCGATGCTGCCGGTCTCGTCCAGGCTGACCGCGATTTCGACCGCCTGTTCTTCGCTGGCGGCGTTGTCCAGCACCAGGTAGTACCGACCCGGCGACAGGTCGGCGCCGGACACCGCCAGCGGCGCGCCGCCGGCTGCGCCCGACGCCAGCACTCCGCCGGCCGGCACGGGGGCTTCGGGCGCGCTGGCGCGGATGGCGTCGAACGCCACCCGCTGGATCGAGACGCCCACGTCACCATCGCCGGCGACGTCGAAGGTCAGCCTGTCGGCCGTCGAGGGCACGTCGACGAACACCGCCTCGTGGCGGGCGTTCGCCGGGGCAACCACGACCTGGGTCTTGCCGGGCACCAGCACCGTGGTCTCGGGCACCAGCGCGCTGCTGCGCTCGAGCACGACCGGCAACACGCCCACCCTGGCTCGGACGCCGTCACCGCCGGCGATCGAGATCAGGCCGAGGTAGCGTTCATCGCGGCGCATCTCCGGCTTGCTCCACGACAAGCCGGCCGTCAGCAGGCCGGCCTCGTGAGTGCCCGGGCCATAGACGACCAGCTCGTCGTTGTCTTCGGCATCGATCACCGCGTGCTCCAGGGTAACGCTGTCCTGGGCCGCCGAGGCGGTCCAGTTCTGGACCACGATCCACCAGCTGCCGGGCTCGGGATCTTCGATGATGCAGCGCTCCAGTTCGTCCGGGGTAGTCGAGAAGCAGCGTTCCTCTCCCGACTGGGCCACGCCATCGCCGTTGGCATCGCGACCGACGAACAGGTCGACATCCTCTGCCGTCGACGAGACCGTCTCCGCCCATAGCGCCAGCGAACCTTCCGGCACCTCCACCAGGAACGTCCGCGTTCCGGCGCTGCCGTCGTAGGGGTCGGCGTTGCTGGGATCCTGCGGCAGGGTGAACTGCTCGACCTGCGGCCGGACCAGCGCGCTGGTCTGCAGCACCGCTTCGGGCAGATCGTCGATGAAGCCCAGGTCGAGGCGCGTGCGGCCCTGATTGGACTCGGCATCGATGCGCAGCAGCGCCGGCAGGCTGACCACGCCGGTATCCGAGCGCACGCCGACGGGCAGGCGCTGGGTCACCAGCGGCACCACGCCCGGTACGGGCGCACTCAGGCCGGCTGGGCTGAGCCTGACCGCGCCGTGCTGCAGCGCGTTGCTGCCGTCGCCGCCCGGCGTAGCCGTGATCGTCAGCGCCTGCGACTCACCCTGAGCCAGGGTAAATTCGGTCGGGCTGACCTCGATGCCGACCTCGCCTTCGCCGCTGGCCGACCAGGTTCCAGCCCGCATCGCGGTCACCGTGCGGGTGAACGTGCAGGACGAACCGCAGTTTTCGTTGACCAGTCCGGCCAGGTTGAGGGCGCCGGGGTCGCCGCCGAACTCGGGGTTGGCAGCCTGGAACTGCGATCGGGTCACGGGCAGATACAAGCCCGCCCGAGCCGCCAGGTCGACCCGGATGCGCCCGGCGCCGCGGTCGAAGATGTCGGCCGCTTCGCCCGAAGCGAGCACCGGCTCGGTCTCGGCGGTGGTCTCCAGCGCCGAGACCAGCATGGCCGGCGTCCAGCCCGGCTCCAGCTGACGCAGCAGGGCCATGGCACCGGCCGCGTGCGGACTGGCCATGGAGGTCCCGCTCAAGCGCGCAACCGACGTGCTGTTGGGGACGTAAGCGGCCTGGATGCCGTCGCCCGGTGCAACCACGTTCGGCTTCATCACGTTGGGCGCGTTGCTCGCCGGACCGCGCGAGGAAAAACCCGACATCTGGTCGCCCAGGCTGTCGCTGAAGACCGTGACGACGGTGGCGGGGAGGCTGACCGGGAGTTCGCCGCCGGCGGCCCGCAGGGCCAGGAGAATTGTCTCGCCGTCGGCCAGAGACACCATCCCGGCGGGAATCGTGCTGTCTTCCAGCCCGGCCATACCGATCGGGCTGCCGCCGACATTGTTGATCATGACGACCGCGATCGCGCCGGCCGCAGCGGCGTTGTTAACCTTGTCTGCAAACAGGCAGTTGCCGCGCTGGAGCAGCGCCACGGCGCCATCGAACGCATTGGCCGGAAAGGCCTGGCAGCCTTCCAGCGTGCCGCCGACGGCATCGCCGGCGCGCAGCGGCTCGTTGGTCAAAGACGGCGACGGCAGATCGGGACCCGTTCCGTACAGGATGAACCACTCGCCGACGCCGCTGATCGTCACCTGGCGACCGCTGCGCTCGCGGTGGGTACTGCTGCCCACGGCAAAGATCCACGGTGCTTCTGCCGGCGATCCCACCGTCTCCGGATCCGGGCCGGAATTGCCGGCCGAGGTGGTAAAGGCGATACCCGCATCGAGCAGGTTGAGCACCCGCCGCGCCGCGCCGTCGCGCCACGGATCGAACGGATCGCCGCCGATCGAGTAGTTGATCACGTCGACGCCGTCGCGCACGGCCTGATCCATTGCCTGCAGGATCGCACTGCCCTGGCAGGTCCCCGACTCGTCGTCGTCCGGGTCCTGCTCGATACAGACCCGGTACGACACCACGTTGGCCCTGGGGGCCACACCGCCTCGGCCCGACTGCCATTCATTGCCGGCCGCGATGGCGGCCACGTGCGTGCCGTGGCCGTCGGTATCCTCGCCGTCGGTCGATGCACTGGTGAAGTCATAGACTCCCACCAGCTTGTCGTTGCACGGCACGTTGGCGCGATTGCACAAGCCGAGGAATTCACTGAAAGGATTGCTGTACTGGTAGCCGCCGGAGTCGGTCGGGTTGGCGGAAAAGGCGCGGTGGTTCCAGTTGATGCCGCTGTCGATGACGCCGACCACCGTCCCTTCACCGCGCGCCGGCGGCAGCTGGGAAACACCCTCGGCCAGCGCGCGCGCACCGATCAAGGCCGGCCCGTCGGACAACTGGAGACGGTACAGGCGCTCGCGCTCGACCGAGCGCACGCCCGGCAAATCCGCCAGCCGTTGCGCCTCGGCGGCACTGATGTCGTCCAGGACGATCGCGTTGGCGACGTGACGGGTGCTGCCTGCCTGGTGAAGCTTGCGCCCCAGCATGTTGCGGGCCTCGTCGAGAAAACGGGACTGGCGCTCCTCGAGGAAGCCTTCGTAGGCTCTCACCTCGGGGGCGAGCGCGTCGAATGCCCGACCGGTGAACGATGGAGCCGTCGCCTCCAGCATCGGCGGGGTCGACCCGGCGCGCCGCTGCTGCAGAGCGCTGTCCGAACCGGTGAACTCCAGCGTCGGCGGCTCCTCCAGCTCGATGATCCAGCGGGTACCGAAGGCGTCGGCCTTGCCGGCTGCGGGGACAGATTCCCAGGTCGCCAGGACCAGGACAGAGAGGAGCAGTAATGAAAGCATTGATCGCATTGGCAAAATCCTGTGCATTGCGGAATCGCAGGTCGCAGCCGGTCAGACCGGTTGCCGCAGGGTCACGAGTTCTTCGGCGGCCGTCGGGTGGATGCCGATGGTGCGGTCGAAATCGGCCTTGGTCAGACCGGCCCGCACCGCCACTGCAAACCCCTGCAGCATCTCCGGCGCGTCCGGGCCGACCACGTGACAGCCCAGCACCCGATCGGAGTCGGCATCGACCACCAGCTTCATCAGGCCTTTTTCCTGCCGCCCGGACAGAGTGTATTTCATCGGCGTAAAGCGGGAGCGATAGATGGTCACGGCTCGACCCTCGGCGCGGGCCTGTTCCTCGCTCAGCCCCACCGTGCCGACCGGCGGCTGGGAAAACACCGCGGCCGGCGTGTCGGCGTGCTCGACGGGACGGTCCATGCCCCCGAACTGGGTGTCGGCGAAAGCGTGGCCTTCCATCAGCGCGATCGGCGTCAGGTTGACCCGATCGGTGACATCACCGACGGCAAAAATATGCTCGACCGAGGTCCGATTGTACTCGTCGACCTCGATGCGGTTGCCGGCGCCGGTATGGACCCCGGCGGCTTCGAGCCCCAGATCCCAGGTATAGGGCGCACGACCGGTGGCGAACATGACCTGGTCAAAGACCCCGGTCTGGTCGTCGGAAAAGGTCACTCGAATGCCTTCTTCGTGCTTCTCCAGTCGGGCCGGGACGGCGTGGTAGAGGAATTCGATGCCGCGACCGTCCATCCCCGCTTCGACCGCTTCACGCACGTCTTCATCGAACCCTCGCAGAATGCGCTCGCGCCGGTAGGCCAGCGTCACCTCCGAGCCCAGTCCGTTGAAGATGCCGGCAAATTCGACCGCGATGTAGCCGGCCCCGGCAATCAGGACGCGCCCGGGCAGCTGGGCCAGGTGAAAGGCCTCGTCGGAGGTAAAGCCCAGCGAAGCGCCGGGAATGTCGGGCACCCAGGGCCGCCCGCCCACCGCGATCAGGATTTTTTCCGCCGTGTAGTGCTGCTCGCCGACCGCGACGGTATGCTCGTCGACCAGGCGTCCGCGGCCCATGTGCAGGGTCACGCCGGCCGCCTCGAGCAAGCCCAGGTAGACCTGGTTGAGGCGATCGATTTCCCGGTCCTTGGCCGAAATCAGCCCGGCCCAGGAAAATTCCGCCGGCGGCACGTCCCAGCCATAGCCGCCGGCATCGCAGAACGCTTCCGCGAACTGCGAAGCGTAAACCAGCAGCTTCTTGGGTACGCAGCCGCGGATGACGCAGGTTCCGCCGACCCGCGACTCCTCGCAGATACCGACGCGCGCGCCGTGACCGGCGGCGATACGGGACGCGCGAACACCGCCGGAACCGGCGCCGATGACGAAAAGGTCATAGTCATGGTCTGTCATTCAACCCCTCTTGGCTTGATCTGGCGCAAATCATTTCAGGATGCCGATGGTACGATATTCGAACAAGCAATCCACCTGCATATTTGCCTGCCCGATGAATACTTTTCATGGCCGCTTGCGCGGCGTCACCGCCTGCCGATGAACGCTCTGCTGCAGGCCGATCAGGTGGGCTTTACCCGATCCGGTGAACTGGTGTTCGAGCCGACCGACGTCTGTCTGAACGCCGGCCAGGCGCTGGTCATTTCCGGCCCCAACGGCAGCGGCAAGACCACCTTGCTGCGCGTGCTCGCCGGCATCCTCGAGCCCGCCACCGGCAGTCTCTCGCGCACGGCGAGCCTGGCCTTTCTGGGACATCTGGCCGCCGTCAAAGGCGATCTGAGCTGCCGCGAAAACCTTGAATTCAGCACCCGCTTCAGCGGACAGCCGGGCACGGAGGTCAACCGTGCCATGGCGCGAGTCGGTCTGGCCGGGCTTGGACTGCGTCCGGCGCGCGCGCTGTCGGCCGGACAGAAACGACGCCTGGGCCTGGCCGGGCTGCTGGTGGCCCGACGCGACATCTGGCTGCTCGACGAGCCTTACGCCAGCCTCGACGACGCGGGCGGCGAGCTGGTCGACCAGCTGCTCGACGAGCACCTGGCCGCCGGCGGCACGGCCGCCTTGTCGACCCATCAGCGCCAGCCCCGGCTGCAAATCGATCCCGACCGCCTGGTCATACGGGCCGCCCTGCGGGAGTCGGTTCGATGACGCGCGCCATGCTGGCCCTGCTCCGGCGCGACCTGCGCCTGGCCGTGCGCCACGGCGGCGAATCGCTGATGCCGCTGGTTTTCCTGTTCGCCGTACTCATTCTGGTGCCTCTGGGCGTGGGGCCGGGACCGAACCTGCTTTCCGCCATCGCGCCCGGCATGGTCTGGGTCGCGGCCCTGCTGGCCAGCCTGCTGGCGCTGGAGCATCTGTTTCGACCGGACCTGGACGACGGAACGCTCGAACAATGGTGGACCGGAGAAACGCCGGTCGGCTTGCTGGTCGCGACCCGGCTGTTCAGTCACTGGCTGATCACCGGACTGCCGGTCATCCTGTTCGCCCCGGTGGCCGCCCAGATGCTGTATCTGCCCGACCGGGCGCTGGGTACACTCATGCTGACCCTCCTGATCGGCACGCCCCTGCTGTCGCTCATCGGCGGCCTGGCCTCGGCGCTGACGCTGGGCACCAATCGCGGCAGCGTACTTCTGTCAATTCTAATTTTTCCGCTGGTGGTTCCCGTGCTAATCTTCGCCACTGGCGCGGTTTCGGCGGCCGCCGACGGGCTGTCTGCCCGGGCTCATCTGGGTCTGCTCAGTGCCCTGCTGATTCTGGCCGTCACCCTGATTCCACTGGCTACCACTGCTGCTCTCAGGCTGAATATCGAATGATCTGGCACAACATCAAGGTTGGTTTTCATCGGCTGGGCTCGCCACCGGTGTTCCATCGTCTCTGCCAGGTGGTTGCACCCTGGCTATGGCTGGCCGCGGCGATCTGTGCCGCCTTCGGACTGTTCAAGGCCCTCTACCTGGTTCCGCCGGACTACCAGCAAAGCGACAGCTTCCGCATTCTCTACGTCCACGTGCCGGCGGCCTGGCAGGCCATGGCCGGTTACCTGGTGATGTCGGTGCTGGCCGTCATCGCCCTGGTCTGGCGGATCCGCACGACCGAAATCATGGCGATGATGGGCGCCCCCATCGGCGCGGCATTCACCGCCATTTGCCTGGCCACCGGCTCGATCTGGGGCCGGCCGATGTGGGGCACCTGGTGGGCCTGGGATGCACGCCTGACTTCCATGCTGGTGCTGCTGTTCGTCTACCTCGGCATCATGGGCCTGTATGCGGCCTTCGAAGACAAGCGCAAGGGCGCCCGCGTGGCCTGCATTCTGATTCTGGTCGGGCTGGTCAACATCCCGATCATCCATTTCTCGGTCGAGTGGTGGACCACGCTGCACCAGGGCTCGACGATCAGCTTCTTCGGTGAATCGAGCATGGATTCGAGCATGATGCCGCCGCTGATCTGGATGGTGATTGCCACCAAACTGATGTTCGGCGCGGCGCTGCTGGATCGCTCGCGCAACGAACTGGTCGAGCAGGACCGGCGCAAGGGCTGGGTGCGGCAGAAACTGGGAGCAAGTGCATGATTCCAGAGTTCGAATATGCCCCGTATGTCTGGACGAGCTACGGGATTTTTGCCATCATTGTTGCCTGGCAGGTGCTGCAACCACTATTGAAGCGTCGGCGCCTGGAAGCCGAACTCCGCGAGGAGCAGGCGCTCGAACAAGGAGACTACGCACATGACACCAAGACGTAAGAAGAGGCTGGCCGTGGTCGGGTTGATCGTGCTCAGCGTCAGCGCGGCCGCCACCGTGGCCTTCACCGCCCTGCAGGAGAACATGCTGTTCTTCATCAGTCCGTCCGACGTTCACGCCCAGACCCTGCCCGGTGATCGCAACTTCCGCCTCGGCGGCCTGGTCACCGAGGGCAGCGTTTCGCGCGACAGCCAGAGCCTGATGGTCAGCTTCGCGGTCAACGACGGCGCCCATGAAGTTCCGGTCAGCTTTCAGGGCATCCTGCCCGACCTGTTCCGCGAGGGCCAGGGCGTGATTGCGCACGGGCACATTGACGAAGACGGCGTGTTCCACGCCCGCGAGGTGCTGGCGCGGCATGATGAAACTTACATGCCCAACGAAGTGGCCGACGCGCTGGAAAAAGCGGGCACGCCGCATACCGTCAACATGCCCACAACCCGCTGATTTCGACCCGAATCGCCGCGCGGTTCGGGTCGTGCCATAATCGGTATTTGAGATACGGCTTTCCTTTGGGTCGACGGATGGTCGCGCCCTGAAACTGCAACGAGGTGCCCGCGCATGATCGCTGAGTTCGGACAGATTTCCCTGATTCTCGCCCTGGTTCTGGCCACGCTGCTGGCCACGGTTCCCATGTATGGGGCCTACCGCAACAACGAGGCGCTGATGAACCTGGCGCCCTCGCTGGTCACCGGGCATTTCGTGTTTGCCCTGGCGGCCTTCGCCTCGCTGGCCACGCTGTTTTTGACCCATGACTTCACGGTCGCCAACGTCGCCATCAACTCCAACCTGCTGCTGCCGTGGTTTTATCGCTTTGCCGCAACCTGGGGCAGCCACGAAGGTTCGCTGCTGCTGTGGGTCCTGATGCTGGCCGGCTGGATGCTGGCGGTCTCGCTGCTGTCGCGCAGCAGTCTGCCCAAGCCCTTCCTGACCCGGGTGCTGGCGGTCATGGGCGCGATCTCGATCGGCTTTTTGCTGTTCACCCTGCTGACCTCCAACCCCTTCGATCGCATTCTGCCCGGCCCCCCCGACGGGCAGGACCTCAACCCGCTGCTTCAGGATGCGGGCATGATCTTCCACCCGCCGCTGCTCTACATGGGCTACGTCGGCTTCTCGGTGGCCTTCGGGTTCGCCATCGCCGGTCTGCTCGGCGGGCGGGTCGAGCGCGACTGGGTGCGCTGGTCGCGGCCGTGGACGCTGCTGGCCTGGGCCTTCCTGACCGGCGGCATCACGCTGGGATCGTGGTGGGCCTACTACGAGCTGGGCTGGGGCGGCTGGTGGTTCTGGGATCCGGTCGAAAACGCTTCTTTCGTGCCGTGGCTGCTCGGGACCGCGCTGATCCACTCGCAGGCGGTCACCGAAAAACGCGGTGCGTTCCCGGCCTGGACCGTGCTGTTGGCGATCGCGGCGTTTTCGACCTCGCTGCTGGGAACTTTCCTGGTCCGCTCCGGCGTGCTGACCTCGGTCCATGCCTTTGCCACCGACCCCGAGCGCGGCATCTTCATCCTGGCCTTCATGGCCGTGGTCACCGGATCGGCCCTGACCCTGTACGCCTTCCGCGCCCCGCGCATCATGGTCGGCAAGGGCTTTGACTTCGTCAGTCGGGAAACCGCGCTGCTGCTCAACAACGTGTTCTTCACCGTCTCGGCCGGCATGGTCCTGATCGGCACGCTGTACCCGCTGATCATCGATTTCATGGGCTGGGGCCAGATCTCGGTCGGACCGCCGTACTTCGGCGCCATGTTCGTGCTGCTGATGACCCCGGTGGTCCTGCTCGTCCCGCTGGGGCCCTTCAGTCGCTGGGGTCGCGACGAACTCAAGCGCGTCGTCGCTCCGCTGCTGATCTCCATGGCGGTGGCCGTGGTCGGCGGCCTGGTCATTGCCGCGGCCCTCGGCGCATTCAACCTGCGCGCGATCACCGGCTGGATCGGCGGGCTGTGGCTGATCCTCGGCTCGCTGAGCTACCTGATGCGCCAGAAGGACCAGGTCAGGCGCTTCTCGCTGCCGCGCGGCCAGGTCGGGATGATCATGGCCCACGCCGGGGTCGGTGTCTTCGTGATCGGGGTCGGCATGGTCGAATCCATGACCTACGAACGCGACATGCGCTTCGAGCCCGGCGATCGCCTGGAAGTGGCCGGCTATACCTTCCACCTGCACGAGGTCGCGCAGGTCAAGGGCCCGAACTGGATCGCCCAGGAGGGTCGCTTCACGGTTTACCGCGGCGACCGTGAAGTCGCCCAGATGAATCCGCAAAAGCGCCTGCACCATCGCGGCCAGCAGCTCATGACCGAGGTTGCGCTCAGGCCCGGCCTGTTTCACGACCTCTACATTGCCCTGGGCGAGCCGATGCGCGACGGCACCGGCGCCTGGAGCATCCGGGTCCACATCAAGCCCTACATCCGCTGGATCTGGGGCGGGGCTGTCCTGCTGGCGCTCGGCGGCCTGATCGCGGCTTCGGATCGACGGTACTGGAAACGCTATCGCGCCGAAGCCCTTGAGACGGCCAAGAACGCCGGAGAAGCGCCTGCATGATCAAGATGCTCGTGCCGCTGGGCGTTTTCGTCGGCCTGGTCGTGCTTCTTCTGATCAGCCTGCCGACGGCAGAACAGCGCCGCCAGGTGTCCTCGCCGCTGGTTGGCCGCGAGGTGCCGGCCTTCACCCTGCCCGGCCTGCACGACCCGGAAGTCTCCCGCTCGACGGTCGACTTCCGCGGCCAGCCGTTCATCCTCAATGTCTGGGGTAGCTGGTGTTTTTCGTGCCGGGTCGAGCATCCCTTCATCGAGCGCCTGGGCCGCGAAGCCGGCGTGCCGCTGGTCGGCTTCAACTGGCGCGACGAGCGCGAGGATGCGCTGGACTGGCTGGACCAGTTCGGCGATGCCTGGACGGTCCACATGGTCGACGAGGAAGGACGGGCCGCAATCGACCTGGGGGTCTACGGCGCGCCGGAAACCTTT
>JAWLFD010000063.1:0-11028 GCA_041685745.1 Wenzhouxiangella sp. | reverse complement strand
CGGTTACGACATCGTCGAACACTCACTGGTCATCTACGTCAAGCCCAGAAAGGAATCCTGAGCGAGCGCCCGGTTATCGGGCCGCGCGGTTGATTGGCGGTTGATTAGCGTCGGTCCAGCATTTCCCGGGCGTGGGCGAGGCTGCCGGCGGATTGCCGGTTGCCGAGCATCCGGGCCAGTTCTTCCTCACGGGCGGCTCGATCCAGTCGCTCCACGCAAATCGTGGTCCGTCCGTCGCTTTCGGACTTGATGACCCGAAACTGGTGGTCGGCGCGCGCGGCCACCTGGGCCAGATGGGTGACGCAGAAGGCCTGGCCACCGGCAGCGGCCTGGTGCAGGAACGATCCGACCACGTGGGCGGTTTCGCCGCCGATGCCCGCGTCGACTTCGTCGAACACCCTTGCCGGTGGCTCGGCCTGCGACCGGGCGGTAATCATCAGCGCCAGGCTGACGCGGGACAATTCCCCGCCGGAGGCGATCTTGTGCAGCGGCTGCGGCGTCTGCCCTGCGTTGGCGCTGAATCGAAACTCGACTTCATCCCGACCGTGTTCGGCCGGCGTCGATCCGCTGCGCTGGTTGACGGCCACGCTCAAGGTCGCTCGGGTCATGCCGAGCTCGGCGAGTCTGTCGCCGGTGCGTCGGGTCAGTTCGGCGGCCGCCTGTCGGCGTTGTTCCGACAGGTGTTCGGCTGCCTTCTGCCAGCCGGCGGCGGCTGCGGCCAGCCGCTTTTCCAACTCCGTGCGGCGTTCGTCCTGGTGCGAGAGCCGGTTCAGGCGCGCGCCCAGTTCATCGCGCAGTTCCGGCAGCTCCTCGGGGCGAACCCGGTGCTTGCGGGCCAGGTCGAGGCACTTCTCCAGCCGACGGTTGAGCTGCTCGAGCGCGTGCGGGTCCTCGTCCTCGGGATGCCCGAAGCGCTCCAGTCCGGCCAGCGCCTCGTCGATGTTGATCTCGGCCTCGTGCAAGAGCCCGCTGATTTCTTCAAGCCGCGGGTCCAGCGCACTGACCTGTTCGATGGACTGTGCGGCCTGCAGCAGCAGATCGCGGACGTTGGGTCCGGTATCGTCGCCGAGGACGGTCCGGGTGCGCTCCAGGCTGGCGCGAATCTCGTCGCTGCGCGCCAGGCGCTCCTGATCGTGCTCCAGGGCCTGGTATTCCCCCGGCTGCAGATCGAGCGATTCCAGCTCGCGGTGCTGGAACTGCAGTAACTCCAGCTGACCCGGGTCGCCGCAGTCGCGCTCGAACTCGTCGATGTCGGCACGCGCGCTCTGCCATTCGGCAAAGGCCTGCTCAACCGCGATCAGCGCATTGCGCTCGATCTGGCGATCGAGGATGGCGCGCTGCACGCCCGGCCGGGCCAGCAGCTGATGCTCGTGCTGGCCGTGTATCTCGATCAGCCGGCTGCCCAGCTCGGCCAATTGACCGATGGTGGCGCTGCGGCCGTTGATCCACGCACGGGATCCGCCTTCAGCGGACAATACCCGCCGAAGCAGCAGCTGGCCGTCTTCTTCCATGGCCTGGTCCCGCAGCCATTCGCGGGCGGCGTGTTGACCGTCGAGGTTGAACTCCGCGCTCAGGTCGGCCCGGCCCGCCCCGGATGCGACCTGGCCGGCGCTGGCCCGCTCGCCCAGCAGCAGGCCGAGGGCGTCGATGAGGATGGATTTGCCGGCGCCGGTTTCGCCGCTGATGACGGTAAAACCCGAATCGAATTCCAGTTCGACCTGCTCGATGATGGCGAAATGCCGTATGGACAGAAACCGCAGCATGGCCTGTTGAATACAAGAAAGCGGGCTATCAAGCTAGCACCCCCGCCGGCGCTCGGCAATATTCATTCAATCCGAACCGTCGGCATGCCGGCGCGCAAATCGGCCGTCGTCGCTCGGGTGCTTGCAATCGCGCCGCTCGGGCCCCATCTTCGCGACGAATGCAATTGAACCGGTGGGATGGACATGGCACACACCTACGATGAATCCGGTCAGCCCGACCCGATGCCAGAAGATGAGCAGGAACAGGGACTCGATGAAGGTCTGACCGACGAATCGGCGCCTGAAGCCGCCGCGGCGGATTCTGCCCCCGCGACCGATGAAGAAGTGGCGCGCCTGCGCGATGCGCTGCTGCGAACCCGCGCCGAGATGGATAACTTGCGCAAGCGCAGCGAGCGCGAGCTGGAGCGCTCCAGACGCTATATCAACGAAGCGCTGATGAAGGACCTGGTTCCCGTGCTCGACGCCCTGGATCAGGGTCTGGAAAATGCCGCTGACGATGACACTACGCTGCGCGAGGGCCTGAGCATGATTCGCAGCCAGCTGCTGCAGAGCCTGCGCCGACACGGTCTCGAGGTCATCGAGCCGGAAGGCGAGCGCTTTGATCCGGACTGGCACGAGGCGATGAGCATGCAGGCCAGCACGCAGCACGAACCCGACACCGTGATGCTGGTGCTGCAGCGCGGCTATACCCTGCACGGTCGCCTGATTCGGCCTGCGCGCGTGATCATCGCCAGCGCCCCCTGATGCGGCCGTGCGACGGCACATTGAATTTTGCGCCGGCAAACCTCATTTTGATCGGCAACCAAGCCTGCAGCCAGATCGATGCTGCAGCCACGAATTGAAGCAATGCAGAAACAGGAAGGCAAACCATGAGCAAGATTATCGGCATTGACCTGGGAACGACCAACTCCTGCGTGGCCCTGATGGAAGGGGGCAAGACGCGGGTCATCGAAAACGCCGAAGGCGACCGCACCACGCCGTCGACGGTGGCGTTTACCAAGGACGGCGAGGTCCTGGTCGGACAGCCGGCCAAGCGCCAGGCGGTCACCAACCCGGAGCGCACGCTGTACGCGGTCAAGCGCCTGATCGGCCGCAAGTTCAGCGAAGACGTGGTCCAGAAGGACAAGGGCCTGGTGCCCTACAAGATCATCGAGGCCGACAACGGCGATGCCTGGGTCGAAGTCGACGGCAAGAAGATGGCACCGCCGGAGATTTCGGCGCGGGTGCTGATGAAGATGAAGAAGACGGCCGAAGACTATCTCGGCGAAGAAGTCACCGAGGCGGTGATCACCGTCCCGGCCTACTTCAATGACTCGCAGCGTCAGGCGACCAAGGATGCCGGCAAGATCGCCGGTCTGACCGTTCGTCGCATCATCAACGAGCCCACCGCGGCTGCGCTGGCCTATGGCCTGGACAAGAAGGGTGCCGACCGCAAGGTGGCGGTTTACGATCTCGGCGGCGGCACGTTCGATATCTCGATCATCGAAATCGCCGATGTCGACGGCGAAAAGCAGTTCGAGGTGCTCGCGACCAACGGCGATACCTTCCTCGGCGGCGAGGATTTCGACCTGCGTCTGATCGACTACCTGGCCGCGGAGTTCAAGAAGGATCAGGGCGTGAACCTGCAGAACGATCCGCTGGCCCTGCAACGCCTGCGCGAGGCGGCCGAGCGGGCCAAGATCGAGTTGTCCTCGGCCGAGCAGACCGAGGTCAACCTGCCCTACATCACCGCCGACGCCTCGGGGCCGAAGCACCTGAGTATCAAGGTCACCCGCTCCAAGCTGGAGTCGCTGGTCGAAGATCTGATCAAGCGTTCGATCGAACCGTGCCGGACCGCGCTCAACGATGCCGGACTCAAGGTCGGTGAGGTCGACGAGGTGATCCTGGTCGGTGGCCAGACCCGCATGCCGCAGGTCCAGAAATCCGTGGCCGAGTTCTTCGGCAAGGAAGCCCGTCGGGACGTCAACCCGGACGAGGCCGTGGCCGTCGGGGCCGCGATTCAGGGCGGCGTGCTGGCCGGCGACGTCAAGGACGTGCTGTTGCTCGACGTCACCCCGCTGTCGCTGGGCATCGAGACGCTGGGCGGGGTGTTCACCAAGCTGATCGAAAAGAACACCACGATCCCGACCAAGGCCTCGCAGGTCTTCTCGACCGCCGAGGACAACCAGAGCGCGGTCACCGTGCACGTCCTCCAGGGCGAGCGCGAAATGGCGGCCGCGAACAAGTCGCTGGCGCGCTTCGACCTGACCGGTATTCCGGCCGCGCCGCGCGGCATGCCGCAGATCGAAGTGACCTTCGATATCGACGCCAACGGCATCCTGCACGTCTCGGCCAAGGACCAGGCCACCGGCCGCGAACAGCGCATCGAGATCAAGGCCGGCTCGG
The DNA here is from genome assembly GCA_041685745.1 of Wenzhouxiangella sp. GTDB lineage: Bacteria > Pseudomonadota > Gammaproteobacteria > Xanthomonadales > Wenzhouxiangellaceae > Wenzhouxiangella. The sequence continues at coordinate 6,880 of JAWLFD010000063.1, read as the reverse complement.
GCCTGAGCGAGGATGAAATCGACAAGATGGTTCAGGACGCCGAAACCCACCGCGAGGAGGACAAGCGTTTCCAGGAACTGGTCACCGCGCGCAACGCGGCCGACGGCGTGGCTCACGCAACGCGCACCAGCCTGAAGGAAAACGCCGACGCCATCGACGACGAGACCCGCAAGCGCATCGAGGATGCCCTGGCCAAGGTCGACGAAGCGATCAAGGGCGACGACAAGGCGGCGATCGACTCGGCCGTGGACGAGCTGCAAAAAGCCGGCGCCGAGCTTTACCAGAAGGCGGCCGAGAAGGCCCAGGCCGAGACCGGTGGCGGGACGGCGGAAGCGGCGTCCCAGGGCGCTGGCTCGGGCGAGGGTGGCGACGAGGTGGTGGACGCCGAGTTCACCGAGGTTGACGACGACAAGAAGTGATGCACGATCTGGTTGATCCGGATCGGCATCGGGTGACGGGATTGCGCCATGCCGGCTGATTTTTACGAAACGCTCGGCGTGGCGCGTACCGCCTCGCCCGACGAACTCAAGAAAGCCTATCGCCGGCTCGCCCGACGATATCATCCGGACGTGAGTTCGGAACCCGATGCCGAGGTGCGCTTCAAGGAAGTCCAGAAGGCCTACGAGGTCCTCAAGGATGACAAGAAGCGGGCCGCTTACGACCGCTTCGGTCATGCCGGGGTCAACGGCGGCGCCGGCGGTGCGCCGGGCGGCGCCGGCTTCGGCGACATCAACGATATTTTCGGGGACATTTTCGGCGACATTTTCGGCGGCAGCCGTCGTCGGCGCCAGCAGTCGCGGCGCGGTCAGGACCTGCGCTACGAACTCGAGCTCGAGCTCGAGGAGGCGGTGCAGGGCGCGGACAAGGAAATCCGTATCCCGACGCTGGGCAAGTGCACCAGCTGCGAAGGCAGCGGTTCCACGAGCGGACGGCTGGATGTCTGCTCGACCTGCGGTGGTCAGGGCCAGGTTCGCATGCAGCAGGGCATTTTCTCGGTCCAGCAGACCTGTCCGGCCTGCGGCGGCAGCGGCCGCACGATCAAGGATCCCTGCCCCGAGTGTGACGGCAACGGCCAGGTTCGAGAAACGCGCACCCTGCAGGTCAAGGTGCCGCCGGGCGTTGACGAGGGCGATCGGATTCGCCTCAGCGGTGAAGGCGCGGCGGGCGCGCAAGGGGGACAGTCCGGAGACCTGTATGTCGACATCCACGTGCGTCCGCATCCGCTGTTCCAGCGCGAGGGTGACGATCTTTTCTGCGAGGTGCCGATACCCATCACCACGGCCGCGCTCGGTGGACAGCTCAAGGTGCCGACCCTGAACGGTTCGGTGATGCTCAAGATCCCGGCCGAGACCCAGCCGGGCAAACTGTTCCGCTTGCGCGGCAAGGGCGTGCAGTCCGTGCGCAGCCGGAGCACGGGAGACCTGATCTGCCGGGTGGCGGTGGAAACGCCGATCAATCTGACCCGCGAACAGAAAGATCTGCTGCGCGAGTTCCAGCGCTCTTTCGAGGACAACTCCCACCACAATCCGCAGGCGAGCAGCTGGACCGACCGGGTCAAGAGTTTTTTCGACCGGATGGGCCTGTAGCCGGCGATGAGGGTTCTGGTCAGTGGCGCCAGCGGTGCGGTCGGACGCGAAATCCGGCGGCTGATCGACGCCGATGCCGAACTCGAGTTGGGCGGTACCGCGGATCGGTCAGCCTTCTTCGATCCGGAGCCGCGGGGCGAGGTGCTGATCGATTTTTCCCATCCTGATCTGACCCTGCGCTGCCTGGACCTGGCCGAACAGCGAAGCCTGCCGCTGATCATCGGCACCACGGGTCTGAGCGCGCCGTGCCGGGATCGGATCGAGCAGGCCTCCAAGCGGATTCCGCTGTGCGTGGCCGCCAACTTCAGCATCGGCGTGGCGGTGATGCGGGATCTGGCCGCGCGCGCCGCCGCCGCCTTGCCGCCGGCGTTCGACATCGAGATTGCCGAGACCCATCACCGCCGCAAGCTCGATGCGCCCTCCGGCACCGCGCTGGTGCTGGGCGAGGTCGTGGCCCGGGCGCGCGGACACGCGCTTTCGCGTGAGGCCGTGGTCGATCGCACCGCCAGACGCCAGTCACGTCCGGCCGGGGAAATCGGTTTCCAGGTCGCCCGCGGCGGCGATGTCGTCGGCGAGCACGTGGTCCAGTTTCTCGGTGATGGCGAGCGTCTGGAAATCGCACATCGTGCAACGGACCGATCGATTTTCGCCCGCGGCGCCTTGCTGGCGGCGCAAAAATTGCTTGGTCGCGGCGCGGGTCGGGTAGAATTCGCCGATCTGATACTGGGCGCGAACGACCACCGCTGAAAACAGCGCGCCCTGACTGGCGAAATTGCCCCAGAGAATCGTTGACAAGCGGTGCCAGATTGCTACAATGCACGGCTTGATCTGGGGCCATAGCTCAGCTGGGAGAGCGCTACAATGGCATTGTAGAGGTCGGCGGTTCGATCCCGCCTGGCTCCACCAGAATTCGACCTAGGCACGATGTTTTACGGTTTTAGTCCCCATCGTCTAGAGGCCTAGGACACCGCCCTTTCACGGCGGCGACCGGGGTTCGAATCCCCGTGGGGACGCCAAGAAAATCAAGGGCTTGGCATTAGCGGCCCTTGTAGTGTAAACGAAAAAGGCTCGAGCTTGGCTCGGGCCTTTTTCGTTTGCGGGGAAAGAGGCGAGGTCGAAGACGCGACTAGCGTGACCGGTGTAAGCTAGCAAGGAGGGAGTCGTTGGAACTTTCCAGATCACCGGCAGGGTCGAGTACGATGGCCACGCAGAACACGCCGACCAAGAGTGCGACTGGTTCTTTGCTGGAAAAAGCCCGCCGCCTCGACCGGATCGGTCAGACCTTACCGGCCATGCTCTACGAGTATGTCATCGACCCGGACGGGGGCAGCCGGTGCCTGTTTTGCAGCGAGCACTCGAAGCCCCTTCTGGGCGTCGAGCCCGAGGCGTTTTGCGCAGATCTTCAATTGTTCTGGGCGCTGGTTCATCCGGATGACCTCGAGGCATTCCGGGACGACGATCTCAGGGCAAATCGTGCCCACGAGCCTTTTTTCGGCGAGTATCGCGTTCGCCTGGCAAGCGGTGAGGAAAAGTGGCTGCGCATTGCCTCGCAGCCGGCGGCGACGGAATCCGGACAATTGCCGCGCTGGGTAGGCTACATGATCGATGTAACTGAATCCCGACGCCTGGAAAACGAACTGGAAGAGCGCGCCACGCATGACTTTCTCACTGGCCTGATGAATCGCCAGAGTTTTCAGGAACGCTTTGATGCCGAGCAGCGGAGGATGCAGCGCTACGGTGGCGTGTGTTCGACTCTGATGCTCGACCTTGATCACTTCAAGTTGATCAACGACCGCTTCGGCCATGTCGCCGGTGATGACACTCTGAAGGAATTCGCCAAACGGGTGCGCGCCGAATTGCGAGAAGTCGATGGTTTTTCCCGATGGGGCGGCGAGGAATTTTGCGTGTTCTTGCCTGCCACCGGCAGCGACGAGGCCCATGCCGTGGCGCGGCGGATTGTCTCGGCCGTTGCCGCTCAGCCGTTCCTGAACCACTCCCATGCCATCCCCGTCACGGTGAGTATCGGGGTGACCGAACTGTGGAGCGCCGATGAGCGCCTGGAAGATGCGCTCAACCGCGCCGATGCAGCACTCTACCGCGCCAAGCAGGCCGGGCGGAATCGGGCGCTTGCGGGTTGAGTGGAAAAACCCAAAGCCGGTTTTTCAATTCCACAGCGCCAGCCATAAAAGCCCGATCAGCAGCAGCGCCGCCAGCCCGGTGGCCTGGACGCTTCGCTGGTGCTGCTCGAAGACCCCCTGCAGTCGATGCAGGAGGTCGAGCAGGTGCGAATGCGGCCTGTGGCGGTGCTCGCGCTGCGCGATCAGTCGGGGCAGATGGGCGGCCAGGCGCTCGGCGATGACGACCAGGTCGCCTTCCGGAATCTGGCCGGAGGCGCGCCATCCCAGCTTCGCTGCCGCGGCGATGATGGCGACCGTCAGCAACAGCGGCCAGACCGAGGCCCACAGCAGGTAGAGCTTGACCGGCTCGATCAGGTCGTGGCTGGCTGCCCAGAGCCAGGGCAGGATCACGCCGGCTACGACCAGCAGCGCCCATGAAGGCTGCAGCGAAGGATTTCGGGTTCGGGTATGTCGGGCGATCTTCCAGGCATGCCACAGCAGCAATGCCGTGGCGGTGGAGGTCAAGGCCAGAACGGTGACCAGGATTTCGGCCGGCGTGTCATGGATGGCCGCCTTGAGCGCGTTCTTCGCCAGGTAGCCGCTGGTAAAGGGGAATGCCGCCACCGACAGCGCCGGCAGCCAGAACAGGAGCGCGCCGATCCGGCCCATGGCCAGTGAACTGCCGCAAGCCAGGAACAGGGCAGCTTTGTTCAGTCCGTGATGCAAGGCCATGAATCCGACCAGGGCCAGCAGGCCATCCCGCTGGTCGGGCAGCAGCAGGGTCAGTGCGAACGCGGCCAGGATCAGGCCCATCTGGCTGATTGTCGAATAGGCCAGCACGGTCTTGATGCGTTCCTGGGTCAACCCGATCAGAACGCCGGCAAAGGCGGTGAACAGGCCCAGCCAGATCAGCGTCCAGCCGATCCACGCGGGGTCCTCTGGCAGTCCGGGAACGAAACGCAGCCAGCCCATCAGGCCGGCCTTGACGATCACGCCGGAGAGAATGGCGCTGGCCGGAACTGGAGCCACCGGATGGGCCAGCGGCAGCCACAGGTGCAGCGGCATGATGCCCATCTTGACGGCGAACCCGGCCAGCAGCAACCAGCGCGCCGGGGATGCGGCGATGGTGTCGTGGTGCGCGGACAGGGTCGAGAAATCGGCGTTGCCGATGGTGCCGGCGAGCAGCAGAATGCCGCTAAGGATCGCGGCCTCGCCGAGAAAGGCCATGATCAGATAGGTTCGAGCCGCGCGCCATGCCTTCTGATTGTGCTCGTGGGTGATCAGCAGGTAGGCCGAAAGGCTCAGCAGGGCGTAGCCGACGTAGAACGTGGCGATGTCGCCGGCCAGCAGCAGCAGGCTCATCCCGCTCAGGGCGCCCAGCCAGCCGCTCCAGAACCAGCGTCGGTCGCGCTCGATGGTATTCCAGGCAAACCAGGCGCTCAGGTTCCAGGCCACGGCCGTCAGGAGGATCAGCGGCTGGTTGACCTCGTCTACGCGCAGGGTCACGCCCAGCAGCGGCCACGAAAAAGCGATCTCGGGACGGCTCAGCAGCGGCCAGAACAGCAGCACGCCCGACCAGGGCGTAAGCGCGATCGCCGGGCGTCGGTACCGATCCGGTGCCGGAAACAGCAGCATCAGCGCCAGCGGCAGCAGGACGGCCAGCACCGCGCTCACGGGAAATACCCCGCAACGATGGTGTCGACCCAGTTCAGCGGACTGAGCGGATGACCGGCCAGCAGGCCCACACCGATCGACAGCAGTGCGGCCACGAGGGCCGAGCCGACCAGCGAGCCGGTCTCGAGCCGGCTGACGCTGGCTTCATGCGGCCAGTGCTCGGGTGGCGGGTGGAGCCAAATGCGCTTGAGCACCGGTAGAAAATAGCTGGCGTTGAGCACGGTGCTGGTCACCAGTACGGCCACTACCCATGCCCGGCCGACCTCGACCGCGCCGGCTCCCAGATACCACTTGCTGACAAACCCTGCCACCGGCGGCAGACCGATCATGCCCAGTGCGCCGACGGTAAAACAGGTACTGGTCCAGGGCATCCGCCGGCCGATGCCGTCGAGCTGATCGATGCGCTTGACGCCGAGCAGATTGGCAAAGATCCCGGCGCAGAAGAACAGGATGATTTTCATCAGGCCCTGGTGGACCAGATGAACGAGGCCGCCGACGGTGGCCACGGGGCCGCCGATGGCAATCCCCAGGATGATGTAGGAGACCTGGCTGACCGTGGAAAAGGCCAGGCGCTTCTTCAAGTCGATCTGGCGCAGGGCCTGTACCGAGCCGTAGAGGATGGTGAACGCCGCGACCAGCAGCAGCGGCAGGTCGAGGCCGAGTTCGGCGACCAGTTCGGCGCCGTAGACGTCTTCGACCAGCCGAATGATCCCGAAGGCTCCGGCCTTGACCACCGCGACCGCGTGCAGCAGGGCGCTGACCGGGGCCGGTGCGACCATGGCTTGAGGCAACCAGCCGTGCAGGGGAAACAGCGCGGCCTTGACCCCCATGCCGATGGTCAGCAGAACGAAGATGATCTGCAGGCTCAGCCGGGCATCCACGGCGTACTCGGCCAGGCTGCCGCCGGCAACGAAGGCCTGAGGCCCGCTGATGCCGTACAACCAGACCAGACCGACCAGGAACAGAGCGCCGCCGGACAGCGTGTAGCGCAGGTAGACGGCGCCGCTGCGGATCGCGGCGCCGGTGCCGTTGTGGACCACCAGCGGCCACGTGGTCAGAGTCAGCAACTCGTAGAAGATGAAGAAGGTCAGCAGGTTGCCGGCCATGCTGATGCCCATGGTCGCGGCCACGCACAGGCTGAAGAAGCCGAAGAACCGTGCCCGATTCGGGGAACGCTCCAGGTAGGCAATGGCGTAGACGGTGGTTACCAGCCACAGCACCGCCGACAGCGAGGCGAACAGCATGCTCAAGGCATCGGCGCGCAGGACCAGGTCCAGTCCCGGCACCAGCGAGACCCGGAACTCGGGCGTGAACCCGTTGAGCACCAGAATCCCGATCATCGCGACGAGCAGAAGCTTGAGCACCGCCGCGGCCAGGTTGAGGACGATGCGCAACAGCGCGTGGCGTTCACCGGCCACGAAGATCACGATGCCGGTCAGTGCCGAGACGATGACCACCAGCAGCGGCGTCCAGAAAAGCAGCTGGTCCATCACGGCGCCAACC
>JAWLFD010000062.1:0-11092 GCA_041685745.1 Wenzhouxiangella sp. | reverse complement strand
GACCAGAGCCGGGCCGATCGCGGCCATCACCCGGGGCGAGGTTTCCAGCCCCAGGATGACGGCGTTGACCACGATCAGGGTGATGATGAACCGGGTAAACCCCGGCCCTTCCACCCACTCGCCCAGGCGGCCGCGCCAGCCGCCGGGCGGGGAACCTGTCATCGCCCCCGACCCGGGGGCGCAAGAGGCGACCGGCGCGCGCGGCTCATGAGGCGGCCTTGACGCTGTCGGCGGCGTCGCTCCCGCCCAGCGCTTCGACCAGCAGTTCGTTGACCCGGCGCACGTAAGCAGCCGGGTCGGCCAGTTCGCCGCCCTCGGCCAGCAGGGCCTGATCGAGCACCAGGCTGGCCAGTTCAGCAAAGCGAGCCTCGTCGTGCTGGTCGGCCATCAGCGCCAGCAGCGGATGATCCGGATTGATCTCCAGGTTGGGCGTGACCTCGGGCACTTCCTGGCCGGCCTGGCGCATCATCCGCGCCATGACCGGCGACAGGCCGTGTTCGTCGGCGACCACGCAGGCCGGCGAATCGGTCAGGCGCTGGCTGGGCTGGACGTTGCCGATCCGCTCGCCCAGCGCCTTCTTGATCCGGCCGGCCAGCTTCCTGGCCTCGTCACTCGGCTCGACCGTCTCGCCCAGATCGAGCTTGCCGCGGGCCACGGACTTCAGCGATTTGCCCTGGTACTCGTGCAGGTGGCTGACCAGCCATTCATCGATCCGGTCGGTCAGCAGCAGGACCTCGACGCCGTGCTTGCGAAAGGCCTCCAGGTGCGGGCTGTTGCGCGCCACCTTGAGCGAGTCGGCGGTCAGGTACCAGATGTGGTCCTGGTCTTCGTTCATCCGGGCGATGTAGTCGTCGAGTCCGGTCAGGTCGTCATCCCCGTCGGCGGCTGTGGAGGGAAACCGCAGCAGGCCGGCAATGCGCTCGCGCTGCTCGAAATCCTCGATCACGCCCTCCTTGAGCACCGATCCGAACGCGTCCAGGAACTTGCGCCACGGCTCGCCGCCCTGCTCGGCCAGCTTCTCGATCAGGTCGAGGCTGCGCTTGACCACGGTGGCGCGGATTTTCCTGACCAGCGGCGAATCCTGCAGCATCTCGCGCGAGATGTTGAGCGGCAGGTCGGCCGAGTCGATCACCCCGCGCATGAAGCGCAGGTAGCGCGGCACCACCTGTTCGGCGGCGTCCATGATGAAGACCCGCTGGATGTAGAGCTTGATGCCTTCGCGCTCGTCGCGATTGATCAGCATGTCGAACGGCGCTGACGACGGCAGGTACAGCAGCAGGCTGTAGCGCTGGCTGCCCTCGACGTGGTGATGGGCCCAGCTCAGCGGCGGTTCCGGGTCGCCGGTCAGACCGGTGTAGAACTCGGTGTAGTCGGTCTCGGAGAGTTCGCTTTTCTGCCGGGTCCACAGCGCCTGGCTGGCGTTGACCAGTTCGATCTCCTCGCCGCTCGGCCCGGTCTTTGCCTCGTCGCCCTCTTTTTCCTCGGCCGGCTTGTGCAGGCGGATCGGAAAGGCGATGTGGTTGGAATAGTGCTTGATGATGCGCTTGAGCTGCCATTCCGACAGCAGGTCGCGGTGCTCTTCGCGCAGCTGCAGGGTAATGGTGGTGCCCTGCTCGGGTCTCTCGACGGTCTCGACCTGGTACTCGCCATCGCCGGAAGAGGTCCAGCGCACCCCGGCGTCGGCCGGTTCGTCGGCCCGTCGCGTTTCCACCGTGACCTCCTCGGCAACGATGAAGGCGGCGTAGAAACCGACCCCGAACTGCCCGATCAGGCGGGCATCCTTCTGCTGGTCGCCGGACAGGCTTTCCAGGAATCGGCGGGTCCCGGAGCGCGCGATGGTGCCCAGGTTCTCCACGACCTCGGCCCGGTTCATGCCGATGCCGCGGTCGCGCACGGTCAGCAGCCCGGTCCCGGAATCGAAGGCGACATCGATCGCGAGCTCCTGGTCCAGCCCCTTGAGCGCGTCGTTGGTCAGGGCCTCGAAACGCAGCTTGTCGCTGGCGTCCGATGCGTTGGAAATCAGCTCGCGCAGAAAGATCTCGCGGTTGGAGTAGAGCGCGTTGATCATCAGCTTGAGCAGTTGATGGACCTCGGTATCGAAGGTCCGGGTCTCGATGGCTGGCGCGTCCGTCATGGCAGATCTCCTTGGTGATCGCAAACCGGAAGTGGATGCAGGTGGTCAGGAATTGGGCGTCGGGGCACTGATTTCAAGTCCGACCCGGCGGATCGACGCGGTTTGCATCCATTGTCCGGGCAGACGATAATTGGCGGCCCGCCCGCCCAGAAGGATCTGTGGCCGGTCACTGCAGCGTTTCGGCAGGCCCGGCATCCAAAGCATGAGACATCACTACCAGATCACCATCTCCGATTATCGAGGGGCCCGGCATTTCACTCTCAACCAGCTGATGCGGCGCGGCCTGCTGACCGCGCTGACGGTGCTGGCCGTCCTCCTGGTGGGCGGCTCCATGTTCATCCATGCGCTGACCGGCAGGGTCGGAAGCCTCGGCGACGAACTGGCCGGACTGCGGGCCGAGCGCGCGCAGGTCGAGCAAGAACGCCGGACGCTGGCGGCCGAGCGCGACCGGCTGGAGGACGAAGTTGCCGAAAAGGCCATGGCCCTGCTCACGCTGGGCGACGAACTGGAGAACATCGAGATCCTGATCGGCCTGCGCGCCGAGCCCGAACGCCCGCTCGCCCAGCGGGTGGACACCGCCAGCCAGACGGCCTTCGAAAAGCGCCTGATGCTCAACAGCGTCCCGTCCGGCTTCCCGCTCGACTCCGAGCGCGTGACCAGTCAATTCGGGATGCGCCGCCATCCGATCGAGGGTCACATGGCCCTGCACGGCGGGATCGACTTCAGCGCGCCGCGCGGCACCCCGATTCACGCCACCGCCGACGGGGTGGTCGAGTGGGCCGCCCACCACGACAGCAGCGGCATGGGCAAGATGATCAGGCTGATCCACAACTACGGCTTCTCCACCGTCTACGGCCATCTGGACGGGATCGAGGTCAAGCCGGGCAACTACGTCCGGCGCGGGGACCTGATCGGCTATTCAGGCAACACCGGCGCATCCACCGGACCGCATCTGCATTACGAAGTCCGCCACCTCAACCGGCGGCTGGATCCGGCCACGTTCCTGCGCTGGTCCATCTCCGAGTACGACATTCTGTTTGCCAACGAGGATCGGGTCGAATGGGAATCATTGGTCGAAATCATTCGAAGCAAGGCAAGAGCAACGGAACGACCGTCATTGCTGCCGGTACAGAGCTGGTCGGCAACCTTGCCCTAGAAGACAATCTGCACGTCGACGGCCGCATCAGCGGCGACGTCGAATCCAGGGCCGAAGTCGTCATCGGCCAACCCGGGCACATGGAGGGCCAGATTCAGGCCCGACGCGTGCTGGTCAGCGGGACGTTCGACGGCAGCATCGAGGCCGAACGCCTGGAGATCGTCGCCTCCGGCAGCGTCACCGGTGAAGTGACCGTGGGACAGCTGGTGGTCGAATCCGGCGCCCACTTCAACGGCACCAGCCGGATTCGGGGTGACGAACCGCCGCGCCAGCTGACCCACGATGGGGAACCGGAAGACGGCCAATCGGCACCGGCCGAGCCGGGCAAGGAGCAGGCCGGCGGCAAGCGCAAAAGACAAGCCGGCGCCGAGGCCGTCGCGGAAAAAGCCTGACGGCCGTCCCGGGCCGTGGTCAGGCAGCGTCCGGCTGCTTGCGACGAATGTAGATCGTGCGCTCCACGCGCGCGACCACGGCCTCTTCACGGTCGCGAATCTCGACCGGGTGGCGGACCAGCAGCGAACGCTGCCGCGACGCCTCGACCCGAGCATGTTCGATATCGGCTGGATCAAGACGAAACTCGGCCGCGACCGTGCCGCGACCCGGGCGGATGAAGTCGATCGACGCCGACTTGTCCCAGACCACGTAGTCCGAACCCAGATTCTTGATGTACATCAGCATGTAGAACGGATCGGTCATGGCGAACAGCGATCCGCCGAAATGGACGTGGACGTAGTTGCGATTGAGCAGGCCGAGGCGCAGTTCGACCCGGGCATGGCGGAAATCATCGCTGATCCTGCGCACGCGAACGCCGGCCGCCAGATACGGCGGCCAGACATTCATCAGCAGGCGAAGATGACGTGCTTTCAAATCGCGGCGCCGGCACCCGGCCGGCCGCCGAAGCCGGATCAGGCGCTCTTGCGGCTGAGCTTTTCCTTGATGCGCGCGGCCTTGCCTTCGAGGTTGCGCAGGTAGAACAGCTTGGCCCGACGCACCCGTCCCCGACGCTTGACCTTGATCGACTCGATCAGCGGGCTGTAGCTCTGGAACACGCGCTCGACGCCGGTGCCGTGCGAAATCTTGCGCACGGTGAACGCCGAATTCAGCCCGCGGTTGCGTCGGGCGATGACCACACCCTCGAAAGCCTGCAGGCGCTGGCGCTCGCCCTCGCGAACCCAGATATTGACCACGATCGTGTCGCCGGGCGAGAAATCCGGGATTTCGCGCTGGGTCTGTTCCTGGTTGATTTCGTCGATGATGGTGCTCATGTCGTTGTCCTGATCGCTGTTGGGCCCGATCGCACGGGCAGGCAAGCCCATTATTTTAACCCGCTTTTGGTCCGTTTTGCACCCTTTTCCGACGTGAATTCCTCGGCGGCCGCGCGTTCGGCCGCGCTGGCCGGCTGCCGGGCAACCAGGTCCGGGCGCCGCAGCTGCGTGCGCCGGAGCGCCTCGGCCCGGCGCCAGCGCTCGATCCGGGCGTGGTCGCCGCTCAACAGGACGTCCGGCACGGCCTGCCGGCGCCAGGTCGCGGGACGCGTGTAGTGGGGACAGTCCAGACGACCGTCGACGAAAGATTCCTCGAGTGCGGAGGCGTCGTGGCCCAGAACCCCCGGCTGCTGACGAATGACGGCGTCCATGAGCACCGCAGCGGCCGGCTCGCCGCCGGACAGCACGTAGTCACCGATCGACCACTCCTCGTCGACCAGGGTCTGCAAAACGCGCTCGTCGACGCCTTCGTAGCGCCCGCACAGCAGGATGAGGCGCTCGCGCGCAGCCAGCGCGACGACGCCCTGGTGGTCGAGCATCCTGCCCTGCGGACCGAGGAAGCTGACCGGCGCCGGGACATCCTCGGCCAGCACCGCCTCGATGCAGCGGGCCAGCGGCTCGGGCCGCATGACCATCCCGGGTCCGCCGCCGTAGGGCCGGTCATCGACGCTGCGATGGACATCTTCGGTGAAGTCGCGCGGATTCCAGCAGTGCAGTTCGATCCTGCCGCGGTCCAGGGCCCGCCCGGTCACGCCGAGCTGCTTGAGGCCGTCGATCCATTCCGGAAACAGGGTGATGACATCGATGCGCCGCAACCCCGCCACCTTCAGCGCTCCCACTCCTCCGGCCAGTCGACCAGAACCCGGCCGCCGGCCAGGTCGACTTCATGGACGTATCGGCCGACCACGAAGGGAATCAGGATGGTGGGCCGGTCCGCGGCTGCGATTTCCATCACGTCGTGGGCGCCGGTCGGCAGCAGGCGGGTAATCCGGCCCCAGCGATGGCCCTGGAGATTGATCACGTCCAGATCGACGAGGTCGTGCCAGTAGTAATGCCCCGGCTGCGGCTCGGGCAGCTGCGCGCGGCTGACGAGGATCGGGGATTCGGCCAGGGCGGCCGCCGCTTCCGGGTCGTCGATACCGGCAAGCCGGGCCAGCAGGCGTTGACCGGAGCGACGCCAGTCAGCGAGAACCACGGCGCGCTCCGGGGTGCCCAGATACCAGGGCTGGTAGCCGAACAGGGCGTCGGGCGGATCGGTCCAGGAATAGACCCGAACCCAACCCTGAACGCCCCAGGCCCCGAGAATGCGGCCGACGACGACCGTATCCCCGGATGGCCCGGCGTTCATCAGGCTGGCGCTGACTGCTGCGCCTTGCGGGCCTCGATGACCAGGTGGCTGACACGCTCGCTCATCTGCGCGCCTTCACCCACCCAGTGGTCGACCCGGTCGGTATCGAGCCGCAGGCGCTCTTCCTGCCCCCGGGCGACCGGGTTGAAGAAGCCGAGGCGCTCGATGTTGCGGCCATCCCGACCGCTGCGGCTGTCGGTCACCACGATGTGGTAGAACGGCTGCTTCTTGGCGCCACCACGGCTTAAACGAATCTTGACCATCAAAAACTCCTGCGAGAAACCGGTTGCGTAAACGGCAAACTCCCCATTCTAGCGCGCAACTGTCGGAAAAGGAAGCCCAATCAGCGCTCAGAAAGGCATCCCGCCGCCCGGCATGCCGCCGCCCCCGGGCAGCCGCTTCATCAGCTTCGACATCGCGCCCTTGTTGCCGACCTTCTTCATCATTTTCTGCATCTGCTTGTGCTGCTTGAGCAGGCGGTTGACGTCCTGGATCTGCAGGCCCGAACCAATGGCAATGCGGCGCTTGCGCGAGCCCTTGATCAGGTCCGGGTAGCGCCGCTCCTTCGGGGTCATGGAGTTGATGATGGCGATCATGCGCCGGGTCTGGCGATCGTCCATCTGGGCCCGTGCCGCCTCCGGCAGGCGATTCATCCCCGGCAGCTTGTCGAGCATCGAGCCGACGCCGCCGAGCTTTTCCATCTGCTGGAGCTGGTCCTTGAGGTCGTCCATGCCGAAGCGTCGAGACGCCTTGCCGACCTTGCCGGCCAGGGCGCGCGCCTTTTTCTGATCGACCTTGCGCTCGACCTCCTCGACCAGGCTGAGCACGTCGCCCATGCCCAGGATGCGCGAGGCCAGGCGATCGGGATGAAAGGGCTCCAGGCCGTCGAGTTTTTCGCCGGTGCCCAGGAACTTGATCGGCGCGCCGGTGATCTGGCGCACCGACAGCGCGGCACCGCCGCGGGCATCGCCGTCGGTCTTGGTCAGGATCACGCCGGTCAGCGGCAGCGCCTCGTGGAAGGCCAGGGCCGTGTTGGCGGCGTCCTGCCCGGTCATGCTGTCGACCACGAACAGCACTTCGGCCGGATCGATCGCGGCATGGATCCGGCGAATTTCGTCCATCATCGCCTCGTCGACCGCCAGCCGGCCGGCGGTGTCGACGATCACGACATCGGCAAAGCGGCGCCGGGCCTCGGCCACCGCATCGGATGCGATCCGGACCGCGTCCGAGGTCTCGTCCGAGCGGAAGAAGTCGGCCTCGACCTGGCCGGCCAGGGTTTCGAGCTGGTCGATGGCGGCCGGTCGGTACACGTCGCAGCTGGCCAGCAAGACGCGCTTGGCCTGCCGCTCCTTGAGCTGGCGTGCCAGCTTGCCGGCGGTGGTGGTCTTGCCCGCCCCCTGCAGACCGGCCAGCAGGATGACCACCGGCGGCTGGCGATCGAGGTTCAGCTCGACCTGCTCTTCGCCCAGCACGCGCTTGAGCTCGTCGTGGACCACCTTGACCAGGGCCTGGCCGGGCTTGAGGCTGGCCGTCACCTCGCGACCGACCGCCCGCTCGCCGACCTGGGCGATGAAATCCTTGACCACCGGCAGCGCGACGTCCGCTTCGAGCAGGGCCACCCGGACCTCGCGCAGGGCTTCGCGGATATTGTCTTCGGTCAGTCGACCGCGCCCGCGCAGGCGCTCGAGCGATCCGGTCAGGCGTTTGCTCAGCTGGTCAAACATGGCAACGGCTTACTCTTGGGAAACAACACAGCGAATCATTATACTGGTCGCTTGATCCGCATTCGAAAACGAGGTTGTCCGATTTGTCCGCCAGCGCACTGATCGCCCTTCTTGCCGGCCTGATGTACTTGATCTCAGGCGTCGGACTGGCGCGAGGCCACTATCTCGGCAGCGCGCGCTGGCGCCAGGTGGCCATCGTGCTCGCGGTGGCGGCCATCGCCGGCCACGCCGCGTTTGCCTGGCTGCGGCTGTCTGCGCCGATGGGCTGGGACGTGAATTTCATCAACATCCTGTCCCTGGCGGCCATGATGATTGCGCTGGTCCTGTTGCTGACCGGCGTGGGCACCCGCTCCATGGAGGCCGGCATCCTGGTATTCCCGGGTGCGGCCCTGGTGCTGTGGCTGCAGTGGCTGGGCCAGCCCGGGGCGATGTACCTGGGCCACCTGCCGGCCATGCTCAAACTGCACATCCTGACCGCGCTGATGGCCTTCAGCCTGCTGACCATCGCCGCCCTCAACGCCATCCTGCTGTGGATCCAGGATTACCTGCTGCGCCATCCGCGGCCCATCCGCCAGCTCGAAATGCTGCCGCCGCTGATCGTGCTTGAGCAGCTGATGTTCCGCCTGATCCTGGCCGGCTGGCTGCTGCTGACCGTGGCCCTGGCTGCCGGGCTGACCTTCGTCGACGATCTGCTGGCCCAGCACCTGCTGCACAAGACGGTGCTGTCGGTGATCTCCTGGATTCTGTTCGGCCTGTTGCTGGGCGCGCGCTGGTGGCAGGGGTGGCGCGGACGCCGCGCGGTCAACTGGACCCTGGTCGCCATGGTGACGCTGGTGCTGGCCTATTTCGGCAGCAAGTTCATCCTCGAGCAGCTGCTCGATCGTTCATGGAGCCGCACCGCCCTGGCCGTCGCCGGTTTCGGCTGACCCGCGCTCGATCATCCCGCCCAGCTGGTCCATCAGCTGCGGCCAGTCGACCAGGCGCCGATGGCCGACGATGTCGAGCCGCGGCAGACCGCGTCCCTCGACGATCAGGAAGCCACCCGACTCGTGCGGCGCCACCCCGTCGATGTGGCAGATGTTGTTGCCCAGCCGGCAGGCCAGCCCGGCGCGCCGGTACGGGAAGTCCTCGAACAGGCGCAGAATCGTCCCGGAAATCACCGCGCTTCCGCCACCGCCCAGGCTCGACAGGTTGTCGACCGCGCGCTGGCTGATCCGACGTCGCGGCGCGTCCTCGTGGGTGTACAGGCGCGCATCCATGGCCACCGGTCGCCAGTTCAGCAGACGCAGGTCGCGCACCCAACCCGAGGCCTGGCCTTCCATGCGCCCGAATCCGAAAGCCCCGGTGGCTTCGATCAGGTCCAGGCGTTCCAGCTCGACCTGGGCCGAGAGCGCCGGGGCGCTGCTGAACAGCCGCTCGATGACCAGTTCCTCCACGCCGACCCGGCCGGAAAAGGCATCGATCTCGATCCCGCCGGTAAAGGCCAGCCGCTGGTCGCTGTAGGTCACCCCGGGAAACCGGCCTGCCAGCTGACCGCCGAGTTCGGGCCAGTCCAGGGCGCGCGTCAAGCGGGCCAGATCCACCGGCTCGATGCGCGCATCGAGCACCAGCCGCGACTCCAGTTCCGCGGCGTGCAGGGCGGCCAGGCCATCGATCACCAGGGCGCCGTCGAACAAGGCCACGCGGACCGGTTCGAGGAGGCGCAAGCCCACTTCGTCGTAGTGCAGCCGCGCGCTCCCGCCACCCAGCGCCAGACCGAGCAGTTCCACGGCGTCCCAGTCAAGTTCCACGCGCATGGCCTGGTCGGTTCCGCCAAGCGCGGCGTCCAGTGCGCGCACGCCGACGCGCTCCCGAGGATCGCGCAGAGTGAGGTCATCGGCCGTCAGATCCACCCTCGCCCGGCCTTCGACCCGCCAGTCCAGGCTGCCGTGAATTCGGCCCCGGGCGACCACGTCGGGGAATCCGACCGCGGCTGCCGGCCCGTCCAGCCAGCGCGGCCAGAGCGACGACAGCCGGGCATCCAGCGCATCGATGACCAGCCGCTCCAGCGCCCAGCCGGCATCGCCCGCGGCCAGCTCCGCGCTGCCGGACAGGCTCAGGCTGCCGGGATCGTTCAGCGCCATCCGCTGGATGCTCAGCCGGTGCGGCTGAACCGGTCCCAACGTGGCATCGATGACCACGGGCTGGTCGGGCGGCGGCAGATAGACCGCCCCGAGCAGGAGTTCTCCAGCCTTCTGCCGCAGGGTGATGTCCAGGGACTCACCGGTCCCGGCGGTGGAAAGCTCGAAGTCCAGATCCAGCCCGTCGCCGGCAAAACGCCCGTCAGCGGTGTCGAAAAACGCTTCCTCCACGACCAGCGCGACTTCCAAGCCGTCGCGGCCGACGCGAACCGTGCCCGAAGCGCGGCCGCCCAGCGCGCTCGGCGCCAGCAGCGCATCGAGCAGCGGGTCGATCGCCCCGATGTCGAGCCGCTCGAGCTCGATCACCAGCCCCGACTGCGCCGCCCAGTCCACCGTGGCCAGCAGCT
Source organism: Wenzhouxiangella sp. (assembly GCA_041685745.1). Lineage (GTDB taxonomy): Bacteria > Pseudomonadota > Gammaproteobacteria > Xanthomonadales > Wenzhouxiangellaceae > Wenzhouxiangella. The sequence continues at coordinate 938 of JAWLFD010000062.1, read as the reverse complement.
GCGGGTGCTCCAGGCGCAGTCGGTAGCCTGCCTCGGGCAGCGCCTGGACGCGCAAATCGAGCGGTCCGTCAAGCGCCAGCCATTGCTCGGGAAGCACCAGCCGCCCGCCGCTGCAGGCCGCGCCATCCGACGCCCAGTCGAACTGAGGGCAGCTCAGGCTGACGTCTCCTGCAGGCACTGCCTGCCCCAGCCGCACCCCGGACAGGTGCAGCTCGAGTCCGGGTGACTGCTCGGGTCGGGGCAGCCGACGCAGCGCCAGGTCATCCCAGGACCAGGGACCCAGTCGACCCGCACCGGCCTGGACATCGAGCACCGACTCCGCCCCGGCCCCGGCGCCCAGCAGCGCCAGCACACACAGCAGCCACTTGCATCGGCCTGCAATCCGGCTATATTGAAGCCATGAGCTCATCTGTCGACCAGGCCCTGGGCCGGCTGCGCGTGCTGATCGTCGACGATAACGACATCAACCGCGAGTTTCTCCACGCCGGACTGTCCGGCGTGGTCGGAGAAGTCGTTACCGCCGAGGATGGGCGGGCTGCCGTGGCGCTTTGCCGGCGCCGGCCTTTCGATGTGGTGCTGATGGATCTGCATATGCCGCACATGAACGGTCTGGCTGCGTGTCAAAGCATACGCCAGTTGCAAAGCCCCTCGAGCAGTGCACGCATCCTGATTCTGACCGCCGACGCCCGACCGGAAGAACGGGCCCGGCTGCTCGAACAAGGGGTCGATGGCTACCTCAACAAACCGGCCACGATCTCTCAGCTGCTGCGCGCCATCGTCCAGCAGGTGGTACCCGAAATCCAGGCGCAATCGCTGCCGCAGACCGGGTCGGAGGAAACCCGTCTGATCGTCCCGGAGCAGGCGCTGGACGCGGCCAACGGCGACCCCGCAATCGCGGCCCGCATGCGCGGCCTGTTTGCCCGTGAACTGGGCGAAAA
>JAWLFD010000302.1:0-2682 GCA_041685745.1 Wenzhouxiangella sp. | reverse complement strand
AGGAAGGAGGAGACAAGACAATGGCTCGAATGAAGTTTCTATGTGATGCGGATCGCTGCATCGAGTGCAACGGCTGTGTCACGGCCTGCAAAAACGCCAACGAGGTCCCATGGGGCGTCAACCGTCGTCGCGTGGTCACGCTCAACGACGGCCTGCCCGGCGAGAAGTCGATCTCGGTGGCGTGCATGCACTGCACCGACGCTCCGTGTGCTGCGGTCTGTCCGACCGACTGCTTCTACACCACCACCGACGGCATCGTGCTGCACGACAAGGACCTGTGCATCGGCTGCGGCTACTGCTTCTACGCCTGCCCCTTCGGCGCGCCGCAGTTCCCCACCACCGAGGCTTTCGGTGTGCGCGGCAAGATGGACAAGTGCACGTTCTGTGCCGGCGGACCGGATGAGCCGAATACCGCTTCGGAGTTCGAGAAGTACGGCGCCAACCGCATTGCCCAAGGCAAGCTGCCGGCCTGCGCCGAGATGTGCGCGACCAAGGCCCTGCTGGCCGGGGACGGTGACCTGGTGGCCGACATCTACCGTCAGCGCACCATGACCCGCGATTCCCGCCCGCAGACCTGGGGCTGGTCCAAGGCTTACGGTGCCGGGGCATGATTGCTCGTCGCGTCCTCATGACTGCCAGCGCGCTTGCCCTGGCAGTTCTTCTCGCCGGATGCTACGAAGATCCGGATGTGACGGTTTACGATCCCGGCGTTTACAAGGGCAAGGAAGATCCCTTGTTGGCCAAGCTCGAGGACCCCGAATTCCGGGCAGAGCTGGACGAACGCTTTGACGGTCAGAGGGATCGCTGATGAGCGGTGCCTTTTTACATCGGGCAGGGTTGTCGATGGCGCTGGTTCTGTGTGCGGGTGTCCTGTTGACCGGATGCACTCAGAAGACGGCTGACCCCTGGATCAACGAAGGGCAGCAGCAGCGCCTGTCCGGCATGCAAGAACGGGATCAGGAAACGGCTGAAGACCTGCGCTACCGAATGCGTTCGGGCCAGGCGCAGCGTTAGCGTGGAGTATTGAATGATGAAATCCGAGAAAGCCTGCAACTCCGGCAAAGGCCGGAAGACGATACGTCGAATCGCCGCCATGACCGCCCTGGTCCTGGTTGCCGCGATGGTCGTTCCGCTGAGCGGCTATGTCTACGTCGCCGTGGCCCAGGACACGGCTGCACAGACGCAGACCGACCCCTGGGCGGAAGAGGTCAACCCGCGCTCGGATGTCTGGCGCGACGCGCGCCAGGCCAACGAGGGCACCAGCGTGATCAAGGGTTACGGCGCCAACGTGCTCATGCAAAGCGGCGGCGAGAACTTCCGCCAGATTCGCATGGGACCGGTCGCGACCTATCTGCCCTGGTACCTGGCCTTGATGATCGGCGCGGTGGCCCTGTTTTACATCATCTCCGGCGGCGGTGAAAAACTCGAATCCACTTCGGGCAAGCGCGTTCCGCGCTGGTCCGGCTTCGATATCGCCCTGCACTGGTTCGTGGCCATTCTTTTCCTGGTGCTGGCCATTACCGGTCTTAGCCTGCTGTTCGGACGGGCAGTGCTGATTCCTTTGCTGGGGCCGGAGGGGTTTGCGGCCTGGGCGCTGGCTGCGAAAAACATTCATAACTACGGCGGGGCGTTCTTCACCGTCGGCGTGGTCGTGATGATCGTGGCCTGGATGCGTTACAACATCCCCGACGGCACGGACGTCAAGTGGCTGCTCAAGGGCGGCGCCTTCGGCAAGCATCTGCCGGCCGGGCGAATGAACGGCGGCGAAAAGGCCTGGTTCTGGGTCAACGTCGGAGCCGGCATCATCGTCTGCGCGACCGGCATCATGATGATCAATCCCCAGATTTTCGAGACCCGCGAGCTGTTCCAGTGGAACCTGATCATTCACGGTGTGGTCGCGATCCTTTGGCTGGGCGCGAGCTTCGGACACATGTACATGGCCACCCTCGGTGCGCCAGGGTCCATGGATGCCATGACCAAGGGGCACGTCAGCTCCGAGTGGGCCAAGGTCCATCACGATCTGTGGTACGACGAGGTCAAGAACCAGGAATTCGATGCCGAGGATGGCCGCGGCTCTTCGCCGGGTGCGGGGGCTTCGACCAGTTCTGCCTGATCAGACGCTTCCAGGTGAAATGAAAAATAGCCGGCCGTCGCCGGCTATTTTTTTAGCCGAGGCTGAAGAAATCATTCAGCGAAATGCTGAGTCGACCGCTCGCCGTTTCAAGAACGAGCCTGCCTTCTTCGTCGACCTCGTGCAACGCACCTGCCACCGTCTTATCGCCGTCCAGCTCGATGAGAACCGATTCTCCCGGCGAACCCCAGCGCCCCCGCATCGCGCCCAGGATGGGCGACAGCCCTTCCTCGTCCCATCGATTGATCCAGTGCAGGAATTCGCGGGCGAAGCCCTGGAGCAGTGCGGCGGGCGTTAGCTCCGGCGTGCCGCCTTCGATCTGCACGCAGCCGCCGTCGATCACTTCGGCCGGCTCCTGGCCCACGTTGACCGAGACCGCCAGTACCAGCCAGCCTTCTTCCACATTACGCCGCAGCGACACGCCGGCAACTTTGGAACCGCTCAGCAGCAGGTCGTTCGGCCAGCGATAGCGCAAGTCCGTCATCGGGGCGACCACCTCGGCGATGGCCATCCCCATCGAAAGAAGCCCGATCAGCGCGACCTGACCCGCG
>JAWLFD010000301.1:0-2691 GCA_041685745.1 Wenzhouxiangella sp. | reverse complement strand
GTCGCGGCCAGGGCAAACCCCTGGTCCAGCACGACCCGGTGGCGCGGGCCTTCGTGGTCGGCGCGGTCGCGTTCGCTGTCGCGCGAGCCCATCATGAACCGGCCCGACGGGATCACCACCACGGCCGGGCCGAGCCGGTCGGGGTCGCCGTCGAGCGGGTCGCGCAGGACCTGGCCGGGCTGGTAGCGACCGTACAGGCGGGCGTAGGACAGCTCCTGGCGCAGCGTCCGGATGCGCTCGCGCGGCAGCCCCATCGCGATCAGGTCGGTGATCTCGTCGTCGGCCTCGGTCAGGCGGCCGGCCTGGATCAGGTCGCGGGCGTACTGCTCGGCCTGGGCCAGGTAGTCCTCGCGCAGCTCGCGCACCCGGCGCCGGGCGCGCTCGAACGAGTCCGAGCTGCGCTCGATCGCCTCGGCCCGCCCGAGCAGGTCCTCGGCGGCCTCGAAGTCGAGCTCGCGGGCCAGCAGCAGGGCCGCTTCAAGCGCGGCCTGGTAGACCGCGGCCAGGCCGTCGCGGGCTTCCGCGTTGTCCGGGTCCAGGGCCAGCACCTGCTGGTAGAGGTGCATGGCGCTGCTGCCGGTCGGTGCCACCAGCCAGCCGCGCACCAGCGCCTCGTCGGCCTCGGCCAGCAGCGCCTCGACGGCCGGATCGACCGCCCGCTCGGGATCGCCGGCCGCCTCGCTCGCAGCACCGGTCGCGGCGGGCTCGCCGGCGGGGAGTTCGTCGCTTTGCGGGGCGGCGACCGCCTGCGCGGTCAGCAACATCCAAAGCAGCAGGGTCGGAAGCTTGTCGGGCATATGCCGACTTTACAGGACGCGCCGGGCAAATGCTGCGGCAAATGCTGCGGCAAAGGCCGTCGGCCACCGCCCGCCGCGCCGGCATAGTACACTTTTGCGCGAATTCTCCATCGACCCCACCGGTACCCGATCATGCCTGCTCCCGCCGTCGGCGACTCCTACCCGCGTTTTCACCTGGCGCTGCCGGTGACCGACCTCGACGACACCCTGCGCTTCTACACCGAGGTGCTGGGCTGCGCCACCGGCCGCAGCGCCGAGCGCTGGGTCGACCTGGACTTCTTCGGCCACCAGCTGGTGCTGCACCGGGTCGCGCCCGAAGACCACCCGGCCGCGGCGAGCAACCCGGTCGACGGCCACGCCGTGCCGGCCAGCCACTTCGGCCCGGTGCTGGACTGGGACGACTTCCAGGCCATGGCCGAGCGCCTGCGCGGTGCCGGCATCGACTTTGTCATCGAGCCCTACCTGCGCTTCGAGGGCCGCCGCGGCGAGCAGGCCACCATGTTCATCGCCGACCCCAGCGGCAACCACCTCGAGTTCAAGTCATTCAAGGACATCGGCATGCTGTTTGCCACCGACCTGGAGTCCGAAGCATGAAGATCACCGTCATCGGCACCGGCTACGTCGGCCTGGTTTCGGCCGTGTGCATGTCCGACTTCGGCCACGAACTGACCTGCGTCGACAAGGACGCCGGCAAGATCGACCGCCTCAACGCCGGCGAGGTGCCGATCTTCGAGCCCGGCCTGGACGCGGTCATGGCGCGCAACGTCGAGGCCGGCCGGCTGACCTTCACCACCGACTTAGGCAAGGCCGTCGACGGCGCCGAGGCGGTGTTCATCGCCGTCGGCACCCCGGCCCGGCGCGGCGACGGACACGCCGATCTGAGCTACGTCATGGCCGCCGCCGAGCAGATCGCCAAGGCCCTGACCGGCTACGCCGTGATCGTGACCAAGTCCACCGTCCCGGTCGGCACCAACCGCAAGGTCGAGCAGGTGGTGCGCGCGGCCAACCCGGACGCCGAGTTCGACGTCGCCTCCAACCCGGAATTTTTGCGCGAGGGCGCGGCCATCGAGGACTTCATGCGCCCCGACCGGGTCGTCATCGGGGCCGAGACCGACACCGCGCGCGAAATCATGGGCGAGATCTACCGGCCGCTGTTTCTGCGCGACTTCCCCATCGTCTACACCGACCTGGAATCGGCCGAGCTGATCAAGTACGCCGCCAACGCCTTCCTGGCCACCAAGATCAGCTTCATCAACGAAGTCGCCGCCCTGTGCGAGCGCGTCGGCGGCGACGTCAAGGCGGTCGCGCGCGGCATGGGCCTGGACGGGCGCATCGGCAACAAGTTCCTCCACCCCGGCCCCGGCTACGGCGGCTCGTGCTTTCCAAAAGACACCAGCGCGCTGGCCCGCATCGGCCAGGAAGCCGGCTCGCCCATGACCATCACCGAGACCGTCATCCGGGTCAACGACGAGATCAAGCGGCGCATGGTCGACAAGATCAAGGACCTGTGCGACGACTGCCTCAACGGCAAGACCATCGCCGTGTTCGGCGTGACCTTCAAGCCCAACACCGACGACATGCGCGAATCCCCCAGCCTGACCATCGTCCCGGCCCTGGTCGGCGGCGGGGCCAAAGTCCGCGTCGTCGACCCCCAGGGCCGCCACGAAGGCGAAGCCCTGCTGCCGGGCGTGGAATGGCACGAAGACCCCTACCAGGCGGCCAGGGACGCCGACGCCCTGATCATCCTGACCGAGTGGAACGCCTTCCGCGCCCTCGACCTCCAGCGCCTGGCCAAGGGCATGACCACCCCCCGCATGGCCGACCTGCGCAACATCTACGAACCCGCCGACGCCCGCGCCGCCGGCTTCCAACGCTACATCGCCATCGGCAGACC
>JAWLFD010000061.1:0-11139 GCA_041685745.1 Wenzhouxiangella sp. | reverse complement strand
TTCCGTCATCTGGAGGGGGCTGTAGTATACGGATTGGAGATCGGGAAACGCACGGACGCATGAAACTCTGGCTGCTTCGACATGCCACTGCGGAAGATCGCGCGCCTTCGGGGCGCGACGAGGATCGGCGCCTGACAGGTTCGGGTCGCAGCACCTGCCATGACCTGCAAGCCTGGATTCGCGACTGCAAGCAGCCCGTGCCGCTGCGGCTACTGGTGTCGCCGGCCCAGCGCACGCTGGAAACCGCCCGCACCGCGCTGGGCCACATGGAATTTCCCGAGCCGATCATCGAGCCCGGCTTGTGGAACGCTTCGGTCGGCGATCTGGTGGCGGTCGTGGATCACCGAAACGACAATCCCGACTCGCTGATGCTGATCGGCCACAACCCCGGCCTGGAGGGACTGGTTCGCTGGCTCGGAGCCGAGCTGCCGGTAAGCGGCATGAAAGCGGGCACCCTGGTCATCCTCGAATCGCCCTGGCCGCTGGCGCCCGGCAGGGCACGGGCGATCGCGACATTTCAGCCCAGCGATTCGAGGTAGACCCTTGCCAGGGCCTCGATGCCGGCCTGATCGGCTGCATCGAATCGATCCGGCAGTGGACTGTCGATATCCAGCACACCAACAACGGCATCGCCGATCGTCAGGGGCACCACGATTTCCGAGCGCGAAGCCGTGTCGCAGGCAATATGGCCATCGAAGGCATGGACATCGGCCACCCGCTGCGTCTGTCCCGTGGCCGCAGCCGTGCCGCACACCCCACGTCCCCAGGGGATGCTGACACATGCCGGCCGGCCCTGAAACGGCCCGAGCACCAGGGCCCCGTCTTCGCTGAAATAGAAGCCGACCCAGTTGAGATCCGGAACCTCCTGAAAGATCAGTGCGCTCAAATTGGCCGCGTTGGCCACGCGATGAGACTGCCCGCCGAGCAGCGCCCGAGCTTGTCGAACCAGCGTGTCGTAGATCGGATCGAGTCGAGTCATGGAAACCGTTCAGCTTTTGCGGAAAACCAGCATGCGATTGTTGGCCGGCAGCGCCAGATCGGCTTCGGGCTGTAATCCACGCTCAGCGGCCAGCATGGCAATCTCGGCGGCATCGCGCACCCCCATGGATGGATCGCGCTGCCGCAATGACCGATCGAATGCTGCGTTGCTGGTCGCCGTATGGACGCCGCCGTCGTGAAACGGCCCGTAGACGATCAGCCTGCCGCCGGATACCAGGCACTCGGCAACCCGATTGAGCAAGACCGGCGTGTGATCCCACGGCATGATGTGCAGGGTGTTGGCAGTGAACACGGCTTCAAACGGCCCGGCCGGCCAGTTCGACCCGATCACGTCCAGTTCGACGGCATCCGGCAGGCGTCCGGCACCGTGCTGGTCGATCCGGGCCTGGAGACCCGCCAAGTGCTCGCTCAGGTCCGAGCACTGCCACCGCAGATCGGGAAACCGCTGGCTGAAATAAACCGCATGCTGGCCCGTGCCACTGCCGATCTCTAGGACGCTGGCAGCCTCCGACAGCGTTCGCTTCAAAGCCTGGCCGATGGCGAAACGATTGCGCTCGCACGCTTCGGAAAAAGGGAGAGATCGCACGGGAAATCCCGGTCAGCGCGCTGGCTGACCGGTCGCATTCCGGCCCGGGAACCGACCGATCGATTCGGCAAGCACGTTACAAGGCTTGGTTCTCAGTCGTAAGCCGCCCGATCGTCCAGGATGGAAGGGGTGACGAAAATCAGCAACTCGCGTTTCTGATCTTCCGTCCCGCGCCGCCGAAACAGGTGACCGAGCACCGGTACATCACCCATGACGGGCACTTTGCTCGAACTGAAGTTGCGTTCCTCCTGGAAAATCCCGCCGAGGACGACCGTCTGACCATTGTCGACCAGGACATTCGTTCCCAGCTCGCGCGTATCGATGGAGGGCACCGACCCGCCCCGACCGGTCTCGAAGATTTCGCCGACGGTGTCCTGCTTGATGTTCAGATCCAGCTGCACCCGGTTGTCCGGCGTGATCAATGGCCGCACCCGCAGCTCGAGAACGGCTTCCTTGAACTCGACGTTCACGGCACCGGCCTGGTTACCACCTTGCAGGGATTCAAAGGGAATCTCGACACCCTGTTGAATGAAGGCTTCCTGCTGATTGGCTGTAATCAGCCTGGGCGTGGAAATCACCTCGCCACGTCCTTCGGTCTCCAGAGCACTCAACTCCAGGTCGAGCAGATAATCTGCGGCGAGTATCGAGATACCGAGCCGGCCGGCAGGATTGGAGACCGGCAGGTTGATATTCAGGCGATCATCGAGGCTCGGGACTTCGCCGGGCAAGCGCCGACCGCCACCGAGCCGGATGTCCGTCCTCCTAGGAATCGCGCCTTCATTGATGCCGTTGAGAGCCTCAGAGGAACCAGACGTCGAGTAGAGGGTTCCACCCGAACTCTCCCGCGCCGCGGTAACCCCGAAACGAACGCCGAGTTCATGGTTGAAGTCGTGCCGAGCGATCACGATCCGGGATTCGATCGAGACCTGGCGAACCGGACGGTCCAGCTCGGTGACCAGCCCCCGGATTTCATCGATGTTTTCCAGGGTGTCGGTCACCAGCAGGGTATTGGTGCGCTCATCAACCGAGACCGAACCCCGGTCTGAAAGCATCCCGCTCTCTTCGCCCGCGCTGGACTGCACGATGCCGGCCAGGTTGGAGGCATCGGCATAGCTGATCGGGATCATTGCGGTGCGCAGCGGTTCCAGCGTCTGGCGATCGGCGCGGGCACGCAGGATCTGCTGCTCTCGGCTGACGATCTCCTCGATCGGAGCGATCCAGATGACGTTACCGGATCGGCGCATGTCCAGGTTCTTGGTTTCCAGGACGATGTCCAGCGCCTGATCCCACGGAACGTTGGTAAGGCGCAGCGTCAATGCACCCGACACGGAGTCCGACACCACGATGTTCAGATCGGAGACATCGGCGATCAACTGGAGTACCGAACGGACCTGGATGTCCTGGAAATTAAGCGTGATCCGACTGCCCTCGTACTCGCGCTCTTCGAAAAACTGCAGCTCACGATCCTGCTCGGCTTCGGCTTCGGGAGGTCTTTCGACTTCAATGACCAGCTGACTGTCGGTCTGATAGGCGAGATGTTCGTAAGCACCGGCGACATCGATCAACAAACGCACGTTGTCGTTGCGTTGCTCCGGCGTGATCATTTGCACCGGCGTCGCGAAATCAGCGACATCCAGCCGGCGATACATGTCTTCGGTCAGGGTCGTGTCGAACAGGTCGATCCTCAGCCCGCCGGAACGCTCGTCTACCGTGATGTCGACGCCCGGCCGGTCGAGATTGACGATGACCTGACCGCCACCGTCCGGTGTACGCCGGAAATCGAACGCGGTGATGGCATGGCGGTCGCCGCCTCTTGCGCCGGTCCGGGCCTGGGTCGGCGCGGCGCCCGCGGCAGTGGAGCTTGCTCCGGAAACAACCAACGCGAGTTCATTGCCCGCCATCTCCAGTTCATACGGAACCATGCGCGCCAGATCCACGACCAGACGGGTCCGCCCACCGGCGCTGAGCGCCTGGTAACTCCGGGCGGGTCCACTGGCAACCGATACGCGTTCGGCCGACAGGCTGGTGCTGGTGTCGGGCAGGTCGACCACGATCCGTGGCGGCTCCTCGGTCGCGAAAACCCGCGGCTCCGGGAAAGCGGAATCCGCCGTCATCACCAGGCGCACCTCGCCACCTGTCGTCTCGACCCGCACATCGGTCAGCTCAGCCGCCTGCGCAGTCGCCAACAGCGCCAGAAGCAGGATCATCAGCCCGGTCAGTCCGGCTTGTTTTGTCATCACGCTTCTCCCAGTCGTCCCCGAATCGGGTCTTGCATTGCCAAAAATCCTGCGACTCATCGTCTTCATCCCACTCATCAGGCTTCATCCATTGCGATCTGGACGCGCCGTTCGCTCCAGCCGCCGCGACCATCCTGAACCAGTTCGCGCAACTCCACCCGGTTTGCCGTTACCCGCTCGACCAGACCATGGTTGCGACCCAGGTAGTTGCCTTCGCTGATCCGGTGCACCACGTTTTCGTTATCCCGAATGAGGGCGTAATCCACGTCGTCAATGCGGAGGGTGCCGACCATGTCCAGGGTATCCAGCGGAAAACCTTCGAGGAATTCCCGGCGTCGGTCGGGATCGGGTCTCGGCCCATCACCACTGCCGAAGTCCGTGGGATCGTCTTCCGCCCGCGACGCCTGACGCTGGAAGGGGTCGCGCATGTTCTCCGCCTCGTAGGCGACGACCTCGGCGGTCGCCACCGGCGGAATCGGGTCAATCGGTTCGCCCGGGCGCTGGCTTTCCTCGGCCACCCAACGCTGCAGGTCCCCGGTACCCCGCTCGCATCCGGTCAGCAAGACCACTGTCAGCAGCACCAGAAACAGATTTATCGCTTTCGTGCCCATCACGGCCCTCCCTGCGTACCTTGTGCGGCGGCCGTCTCGGTCTCATCGAGGTAACGATAGGTCGTGATCGCACCGTCCATGCGCAACCGACCTCCGGAACCTTCCACCGGCTGCAGCGATATGTCCTGAATGGTCAGGATGACCACCCGCGGCAAAGAAGCGACGGTACTGACGAATTCGCCGAACTCGTGGTAAGTGCCGACCATGCGCACGTTGATCGGCTGCTCGGCGTAGAAATCACGCGTGATCTCGGCGCGCGGTTCGAACAACTCGTTATCGATACCCGCACCCAATGCGGTCTGCGAGATATCGACCAGCAATTCGGCCATTTCCGTTTTCGACGGCAGCTGCCGAAGCATGGCTTCCAGCATTTCTTCCATTTCCACCAGCTGGCGCTCGTAGGCCGGAAGATTGGCCGCCTTTTGTTGCTTCTCACGAAACTCCTGCTTGAGCTGGACTTCCACCCGCTCCCGGCTTTCGAGGGTCTCGCGCTGATCCTTGATCAGGAACCAGTAGCCGGCCGCCAGAATCACCACCGCGATGAAGGCCAGGATGACGAACTTGGCGCCGCCGGACGCGCTACCCAGGTTGTTGAAGTCAAGATCCTTGAGTTCTGACAGTTCCATGATCAGACCTCCTCGGCCGGGTCGCGCGGTGGGCCGATGACCGCCTGCAGTTCAAACCGGAAAGGCTGGTCGGCGCGCCGCTCGCGCGACTCGATCTCGATGATGCGCAGCTGCGGATTGCGCAACCAGGTCGCGTCCGCGATGCGGCGCATGTACTCCGATACCCGGGTTTCCGACTCCGTGGTACCCACGATGGTCAGTTCCGAGCCGGTCTGCCGGACCGAATTGAGCGTGATTCCTTCCGGCACCGTCTGGGCGATCTGGTTGAAAAGGTGCACCATCAGCGAACGGTTTTCCTGGAGACGTTCAATGACGTTCTTGCGCGAAATCAGGCTATCCCGGGTTCGTTCGAGATCCTCGATGCGGGCAATTTCCCGGTCGAGCGCCCGAATTTCGCCGCGCAGAAAATCATTTCGCGCTTCCTGCCCCTCGATGATGCTCCCCATCAACTGATTGGAACCGAAAACGGCGGCGGCGGCGGCAATGGCAACAGCCACGACAAGAATCACGAAATTACGCTGGCGTTCCTGACGCTGCGTTTCACGCCAGGGCAGCAGATTGATTCTGGACATCAGTCGACCCCCCTGAGCGCGAGTCCGCTGGCAATGGTCAGCGCCGGTCGCACCTGGTCGAGCTGACGGGCGTTGATCCGCGGCGACAGGCGAACGTTCTTGAGCGGATCACCAAGTTCGGTCGAAATGCCCACCTCGTCGCCAAGCGCCTCGGCAAGTCCCGGTATCAGAGCACCTCCACCGGTCAGGTAAAGCGTGCCCACGCTCATGTAATCGCTGGAAGAGGCATAGAACTGCAGAGCCCGGCTGATCTGCTGGATGATGTTCTGCCGGAAAGGCTCGAGCACCTCGTCTTCGAAGCCGGCCGGCGGCGCTTCACCGCGCTGCATGAATCGGGCCTGGTTGGCGTCCATGCCGTATCGACGCATGCACTCCTCGACCAGGAGATTGCCCCCGAACGAATGCTCGCGACTGTAGATGCTGCGATTTCCGCGCAACACGATCATGGTCGAAGATACCGAGCCGATATTGAGCACCGCCAGTGTTTCCGACTCATCGATACCCGAATGCTGACGCACGAGATCGAAGGCGTTGGAGACGGCGAATGATTCGACATCCACGACCTGTATGGTCAACCCGGCCAGCTCCGCGACCTCGCGGCGCATGTCGACGTGCTCGGTCTTGGATGCGGCCAGAAGGATTTCAAGCAGGTCCGCGTTTCTGGGAGAGGGTCCGAGCACCTCGAAGTCCAGACTGACTTCCTCGCGCGGGTAGGGAATGTAATGACCGGCTTCAACCTCGATCTGGGCCTCGATATCGTCCTCGCTCAGATCGGCCGGCAAATTGATCATCTTGGTGATCACGGCGGAGCCGCTGACCGCCATGGCGCACCGCTTGGCGGTCACCCCCGACCGCTTTATGGCCTGACGCAGGGCCGCGGCAACGGGCTCCGGCTCGGTGATCACTCCCTCACTGACGGCGTTGTCGGGCAAAGGCTCGACCCCGAATGCCTCCAGCCGCATGGAATTGTCGGAACCGGCCAGTTGTACCACCTTGATACTGCTGGTACCAATATCCACGCCGACCAGCGGTGGCGGGCCCTTGCCCAGTAGCTTGCCCAGGAATCCATTCATCTACGTATCGTCGCCCTCTTGAATCTCGTCCCTCGCAGTGTGCCGAGATGCACACTTCACCGCCCAACTTCAGCCACAGAAACGGTCCCGTCAGCAGACTATACTACCGGTCGAGACGATTGTCTCCTTACACTTGGCCCACCGTCGGCACTTTTTCTCTCCGGTAACGTCTCACCAGTCACCAGAACCATTCGCACAGCTACCACAGCAGCAGGTTGTTTGTACCATATCTCATGCCCCGATTAAAGCCCGTAATAAAGTTTTCCATCTACATGTTTTCCCTTGCTTTGCTGGCCGGGGCGGCGGGCGTTGTTGCGCTCTGGGTACTGGTGGTTCCAACCCTGCCCGACGTCGAGAGCCTGCGCGACATCCGCCTGCAGGTGCCGTTGCGCGTCTTTTCCGACGACGGTGCCCTGATGGCCGAAATCGGCGAACAACGACGCACCCCGGTCGCCCTGGACGACGTCCCGGAAACGCTGAAGCTGGCTTTTCTGGCTGCCGAGGATGATCGCTTCTACCGTCATCCAGGCATCGACTGGCGCGGCACCTTGCGCGGGGCATTCCTGTATGCGCGCAGCCTGGGCAAGGGCCGGGTACCGGGCGGCAGCACCATCACCCAGCAGGTAGCCCGGCGATTCTTCCTCACCACCGAATACTCGGTCACCCGCAAGCTGCGCGAAATGCTGCTGGCGCTGAAGATCGAGCGCGAGATGAGCAAGGATGAAATCTTCGAGCTGTACCTGAACAAGGAATTTCTGGGCCATCGCGCCTACGGCATCGTCGCTGCGGCCCGCGTCTACTACGGCTCCGGCCTCGACGACCTCTCCATCGCCCAGATGGCCCAGCTGGCTGCCCTGCCCAAGGCGCCGTCACGCGACAATCCCATCTCCGGGCCCCGCCAGGCCATGATTCGGCGCAACTGGGTAATCGAGCGCATGCATCGGCTGGGCTACATCTCGACAGAAGCCCGTAACGAAGCGCTGGCCGCGCCCAACACGGCCTCTTACCACGGCCCCGTGATCGAACTCGACGCGCCCTGGGTAGCCGAGATGGCGCGCCGGGAACTGATCGAGCGATTCGGCAGCGAGGAAGCCTACTCCGGCGGTTATCAGGTGCACACCACGGTACGATCGCCACTGCAGCGGGCCGCCGATCAGGCCGTGCGCAGCGGTCTGCAGGCCTACGATCGGCGCCACGGCTGGCGCGGACCCGAGCACCAGCTGGGGCCGGAAATCATGGCAGACGCTGCGCTTATCGAGGAACGTCTGGGCGAAATCCGGCCAGTGGCCGATCTGGTTCCGGGCGTGGTTCTGGAGGCCGACGAAGAACAGGCCTTGCTCCAGTTGCGCAGCGGCGAAAAAGTCGTTGTCGAACTGGAGAGCCTGGACTGGGCCCGACCCTTCCTCGAACTCAATGCCCTGGGCTCTCGACCGACCGCGGTCACCGACGTACTGGTCCCGGGCGATGTGGTTCGCCTGCGCGAAACCGAAGGACAGTGGCAACTGGCCCAGGTACCGCGCGCCGAAGCGGCGCTGGTGGCCATGGAGGCCGACACCGGCGCGATCCTGGCGATGGTCGGCGGCCTGGATTTCTCGCGCAACCAGTTCAATCGGGTCACCCAGAGCCGGCGCCAACCCGGCTCCTCGTTCAAGCCGTTCATCTACGCAGCCGCACTCGACCAGGGCTATACAACGGCCTCGATGGTCAACGATGCGCCGGTCGTGATCGACGACCCGTCGCTGGAGCGGGCCTGGCGACCGACCAATTTCGGACGCCGCTTTCACGGGCCCACGCGCCTGCGCGAGGCGATGGTGCATTCGCGCAACCTCGTCAGCGTGCGGCTGCTGATGGATATCGGCCTGGACTACGCGCGCGACTACATCAGCGACTTCGGATTCGACCGCGCCGACCTGCCCAACGGACCGTCGATGGCGCTCGGTTCGGCTTCGCTCACGCCGCTGAGCGTGACCGCTGCCTACAGCGCCTTCGCCAACGGCGGCTTTGCCATCGAACCGCAGTTCATTCATCGCGTGACCGACGGCTTCGGCCAGACCGTGTACGAGCCGCAATGGCCGCGAATCTGCCCGGACTGCCCCGAGCCTCGCCCTGAACCGACAAGCGAAGACGAGCCGGACGACATCCCGCTCGGACCGCGGCGAGTCGATCTGGACCAGCCCGAGCAGGCGGCTGAAGACACCCGCGCACTGGTCGGGCCGACCATCCCGCCGATCGCCCCCCGGGTCATCAGTGCCCAGACCAGCTGGTTGATCCACTCCATGCTCTCCGACGTGGTCAGCCAGGGCACCGGGCGGCGCGCGCTGGCGCTGGGTCGCCAGGACCTGGCCGGCAAGACCGGGACCACCAACGACCTGCGCGATACCTGGTTCGTCGGCTTCGGCGGCGGCATCGTCGCTACCGTCTGGCTGGGCATGGACGACAACGAGTCTCTGGGCAGCCAGGAACAGGGCGGGCGCACCGCCCTGCCGCTGTGGGTGGACTTCATGGAAGTCGCCCTGGAGGATCGACCCGAGCGCATGCCCAGCGAACCGGTCGGGCTGGCCCGCGCGATGATCAATCCGGAATCCGGCCTGCGGGCGCGGCCCGGCGCCCAGGGCGCGATACCGGAATGGTTTCACGCCGACAACCTGCCGCCGCTGGAAGATCCGAGCGAGCGCGGCGGCGACGACGATCCGTACGACATTTTTTGAGTCTGCCTTGATGGGCCATCGATCCGCCAGAGCAAGCAGCCGCCGACAGCGCCAGGAAGTGGCCGCTGAAGCGGCCCGGATCATTGCCACCGAAGGACAAAGATCCTACCTGGCCGCCAAGCAGAAGGCCGCCGAGCGCCTGGGTGCGGCCAGCCGCGGCGGCCTGCCGACCAACGCCGAGATCGAGCGCGCGCTGAAGGAATGGCAGCACCTGTACGGCGGTCCCGAGCACGCCGAAAGGCTGCGCGCGATGCGGCTGGCCGCCCTGGAAGCCATGGGCTTCCTCGAGCCCTTCCAGCCGCGGCTGGTGGGACCGGTTCTGGAAGGTACCGCCGATGAGTATTCGCGCGTCTGCCTGCACCTGTTTTCCGAAGACCCGGACGCCGCGGTCCACTTCCTGATGGAGCGCGGCATCGATTTCGAGCAGGAGCGGCGGCGGATTCGCTGGCACGACGGCGACTACCGCGAGGTCGACGTGCTGGTGGTCGAGGCCGGCGAACAGACCGTGGAAATGACCCTGATGGTCGGGCGCGATGCCATTCATCCGCCGCCCAGCCCGATCGACGGCAACGCGGTACGCAGAATCGGCCCGGCCGACCTGCGCGCCCTGATCGAGCAGGACTAATTGGCAACCAGCCGTCCTATTCACGGCCCGTTCAGGCAGGCTTGCCGCGCCTGCGGTACATTCGAGTCATGAACACACGACTCGACAAGGTATTCAGGGTTGCCGTCCTGGGCGTGCTGGCGCTGGGCCTGACCGCCTGCGTCAGCTATCACCAGCCGCGCTACGGCGCTGACGGCGTCTATTTCGACCAGACTCGGCACCAGCCGCGCACCGTGGTGGTCGCCGATCCCCTGCTCTACCCGTACTGGTCGCTGGACTACTTCTATTTCAGCCGCTATTACCACCCCTACTCGGTCGCGGTCTCGGCCTACGACCCGTGGTTCTACCCCTACCCGGGCTGGTACTACGGCTACCGCCCCGGTGCCGGCAGCAGCTTCGGCCTCAGCGTCGGCTTCGGCACGTATTACCCGTGGCACGGCTTCGGCTACGCCAGCTACCGGCCGTGGCGCCCCTATGCCGTGCGCTATCCGCATTACCGGGGCGACCCGTATCAAGGCCCCTCCCATCGGGTTCACCAGATCGATGAAAGGCTGCGCGCCATTGACGAGCGCGAGCGTTATCCCGGAATCGCCCGCCCGACCAGTCGGCCGGGCGCGCCCGCGGTGCGTTCGGACGCCATGCTTCGTCACCGTATCGCCGAAGACCGCGCCACCCACGGCGCCCGCAGGAACGAGCCGGCCTCGACACTTACGCGCAGTTCCCAGCGTCGGCCGTCCAGCCGCCCGGCCGCCACCCGGCGCAGTCCCTCGACCCAGCCGTCGCGCCAGCGCAGCAGCCCCACGCGCACGGTGCGACCGCAGCGTCAGCCGCCGCGAGCCGAACTCCGCCCCGGCGTCGACATGTCGGCCTTCGGCGCCGAGCGCCGATCAGCGCCCCAACCGGCGCCCGCGCCGCGCATCCGCGCGATCGAACCGCAGTCGCGCCCGGCCCCGGCCGCCAGAGCACCGGACCAACAGTCCCGACCCTCAAGACCGTCGCCTCGGCAAGAAATCAGCCCCTCGCGTGCACCGCAGGCGCGGCCTGCGCCCTCGACCCGCCGGATGCCGCCACGGGAAACGTCGCAAGCTCCCCGCGCCAGGTCAAGAATCGATCGATCCGATCG
>JAWLFD010000300.1:0-2696 GCA_041685745.1 Wenzhouxiangella sp. | reverse complement strand
CGGTCGGTGCGCTCCCAGCTGAACGAGGTGAAATGGTCCTCGACCTGGCGCCCGTCGCGCATCACCGGAGCGGTGGTCTCGACCGGCGGGCGACCGAAATGCCCCAGCGAGGCGGTCTGGCGATACATGGGATGGAGCAGGTCGAGCATCTTGAGAATGCCGTAGGGACGCAGGTCGAAATGCTCCCGCACCAGGGCCTCGATCTGTGCTTCCGGAATCCTGCCGGTGCCGAAGGTGGTCACCGAGATGGAGGTCGGCTCGGCCACGCCGATGGCGTAGCTCACCTGGATTTCGCACTTTTCGGCCAGTCCCGCCGCAACGATGTTCTTGGCCACGTAGCGCGCGGCATAGGTGGCCGAACGGTCGACCTTGGACGGATCCTTGCCCGAGAAGGCCCCGCCACCGTGGCGCGCCATGCCGCCGTAGGTGTCGACGATGATCTTGCGACCCGTTAGACCGGCGTCGCCGACCGGCCCGCCGATGACGAACTTGCCGGTCGGATTGATGTGCACCAGGGTGTCGGCGTGCAGCCATTCCTGCGGCAGCACCGGGCGAATGATGTGCTCCATCACGCCCGCGCGCAATTCCTCCAGCGAGACCTCTTCGTCGTGCTGGGTCGACAGCACCACCGCATCGATCGCGATCGGCTTGCCGTCGTCGTAGCGCAGGGTGACCTGGCTCTTGGCGTCGGGTCTCAGCCACGGCAGCGGATTGTCGGTCTGCTTGCGCAGCCGGGTCTGCTGCTCCATGAGGCGATGCGCGTAGTAAATCGGCGCCGGCATCAGCTCCGGGGTCTCGTTGGCGGCATAGCCGAACATCAGGCCCTGGTCGCCCGCGCCCTGCTGCTCCGGGTCGGCGCGATCCACGCCCATGGCGATGTCGGGCGACTGCTTGCCGATCATGTTGATCACCGAGCAGGTGCGCCCATCGAAGCCGACCCGCGAGGAATCGTAGCCGACTTCAACGACGACGTCCCGGATCAAATCTTCCAGATCGACCCAGGCCGACGTGGTGATTTCACCGCCGACGATCACGGCACCGGTCTTGATGAAGGTCTCGCATGCCACCCGTGCATTCGCATCCTGGGTCAGGATGCCGTCGAGCACGGCGTCGGAAATCTGATCGGCCAGCTTGTCGGGATGGCCTTCGGAGACGGATTCGGAGGTGAACAGGTAGCCGGACATGTCGTTATATCTCTTGATACGGATAGAAAGATATTATTCTAGCGCAGGTGGATCAAGACGTCTACGCATTCGCTGTCGCTATGATGGATGCCTGGCCGCACCGAACCGTCGACCCGCCGACTCATGTCACTGGAAACCTTGTTTGCGTTGCTGTTCCACGCAGTGCTGGCGCCGGCCACCGCCGTCCACGCACTGCTCTACAAGCGCAACCCCAGGGCTGCATTCGGCTGGATTGCGGTCTGCATCCTCTTCCCGCTGGCCGGACCGCTGCTGTATCTGTTCTTCGGGCTCAATCGGGTCCGCGCCACAGCGCAGGGCCTGGGCCTGCCTGGATTCAGCCTTGGCTACGAGCGCGGTGTTGCCCTGTCCGAAACCCATCCGCTGCCAACCGACATCCATCCCTCCTACCGGGAACTGGCCAGAGTCGGGCAGGCGCTCAGCCGACACCCGCTGGTGGGAGGCAACCGGGTCGAGCCGCTGATCAACGGCGAACAGGCCTATCCGGCCATGCTCGCCGCCATCGATAACGCACGGCACCATGTGCTGCTGACCACCTACATCTTCGACAACGACCGCACCGCCGAGCGCTTTGTCGAGGCATTGCAGCAGGCGACCCAGCGCGGCGTGGAGGTGCGGGTTCTCGTCGACGGCTTCGGTGATTTCTACTCGATCCCGCGCAGCAGCAAGGCGCTCACACGCGCCGGGATTCGAGTCGCCCGCTTTCTGCCGCCCGGTCTCTTGCCGCCCAGCCTGTCGATCAATCTGCGCAATCACCACAAGATTCTCGTGGTCGACGATGCCATCGGCTTTGCCGGCGGAATGAACATCGGCGATCGGCATTGCCTGGACCTGACCGACAATCGACGCCCGACGGCCGACATCCAGTTTGTTCTCGAGGGGCCGGTGGTCGGGCAGCTTCGGGAGGAATTCCTGCGCATGTGGCGATTTTCGACCGGCGATACGAAGCCGCCCGGCTGCCGCGTCCCGGCCCGGAGCGGCAACCTGTTGTGTCGAACGATAACCGACGGTCCCGATGAAGACCTCGATCGGCTGACCATGCTGCTCAATGCCGCCATCGGCGAGGCACGAAAGTCGGTGCGCATCATGACGCCGTATTTTCTTCCGCCGCGAGAACTGATCAGCGTCATCCAGGCGGCGGCCGTGCGCGGCGTCGACGTGCTGATCGTGCTGCCCGAACGCAACAATCTTCCCTACATTCACTGGGCGACCCGCAACATGCTCTGGGAGGTCCTTTTCCGCGGTGCCCGGGTCTTCTACCAGCCGCCACCGTTCAATCACTCCAAGCTGTTCGTGGTCGACGATTACTATTCACTGATCGGATCGACCAACTGGGATACGCGCAGCCTGCGGCTGAATTTCGAGCTGCAGGTCGAAGTCTACGGCGAGGATTTCGCCCGAGCGCTGGTCGAGCAGGTCGAAAAAGCGGCCCAACGGGGGCGCGAAATCACCCTGGCCGAAGTCGACAATCGTCCCCTGCCGCAGCGCTTTCGC
>JAWLFD010000299.1:0-2699 GCA_041685745.1 Wenzhouxiangella sp. | reverse complement strand
CGCGCGTGCGCCGGACAATTTCCACGGGCAGGCGCATGCGGTTTTCGAACGTCCCGCCCCACGCGTCGGTTCGATGGTTGGTGCGCGGGACCAGGAACTGGTTGATGAAATAACCCTCCGAGCCCATGACCTCGACGCCGTCGTAGCCCGATTTCTGCGCCAGCGCGGCGCAGCGCACAAAATCGCGGATCTGGCCTTCCACGCCGCCGGCCGACAGGGCCCTGGGCTTGAACGGCGTGATCGGCGACTGGATCGCCGAGGGCGCGACCGAGAACGGGTGATAGGAATAGCGCCCGGCGTGCAGGATCTGCATGCAGATCCGGCCGCCGGCCTGGTGGACGGCATCGGTCATCCTGCGGTGGCGCAGCACTTCCCAGCGATTGGTCAGCTTGGAGGCCAGCGGCGCAAGCGAGCCGCGCCGGTTGGGCGCGATCCCGCCGGTGACCATCAGCCCGGCGCCGCCCCGGGCGCGCTCGACGAAATAGGCGGTCAGCTTCGGCCAGTTCCACAGCCGGTCTTCCAGCCCGGTGTGCATGGAGCCCATGAGGATGCGGTTGGGCAGGGTGACGAAGCCCAGGTCCAGCGGCTGAAACAGGTGGGGATAGGAATGTGCGGGCACGGCTTTGGGGTCAGGTGCGGATCGGTCCGCCCATTATGCCGCGATCAGTCCTCGATCACGCGCTCCAGCAGGCGTACGCGACGGCGCAGGCTCTCGACTTCCTCGATCAGGTCGAGCACCACCGGCAGGGCGCGGGTGTCGAGCTCCAGGTCCCGGCGCAGGCGGCGACCCACCCAGACCCGGCGCAGCTGGCGCGCGCTGAACCGCCAGGTCCGGCCTTCGCCGCCGCGCGGTTCGGCCACCCCTTCCTGGATCCACTGGCGCAGCTCTTCGGCTTCCAGCCCGCAGATCCGGCAGATCTCGTCGAGGTCGGCATCGAGTTCCTGGCCGATCAGTTCGGCGACCGGCAGACGGTTCGACGGGTTCATGACAAGCCCT
Organism: Wenzhouxiangella sp.; assembly: GCA_041685745.1. Classification (GTDB taxonomy): domain Bacteria; phylum Pseudomonadota; class Gammaproteobacteria; order Xanthomonadales; family Wenzhouxiangellaceae; genus Wenzhouxiangella. The sequence continues at coordinate 1,702 of JAWLFD010000299.1, read as the reverse complement.
CCATTCCGGATCGAGGATCAAAAGACTGCTCGGCCTCGAGCGCCTGGTAGAGTTCGCGCGCCCTGGGGCTCTCGGCGGCCGGCACCACCACCTTGACGATGACGTACTGGTCACCCGGCGTCTTGCCCGGCAGCCCGCGACCCTTGAGCCGCAGGCGCTTGCCGCTGGAAGTGCCGGCCGGGATGTTCATCTCGACCTTGCCGCCCAGCGTGGGCACGCTCAGGTGGGCCCCCAGCGCGGCTTCCCAGGGCGCGATCGGCAGGGTCAGGTGGATGTCGCGGCCCTGCACCTCGAACAGCCGATGCGGTCGCAGCCGCACTTCCATGTACAAATCGCCGGCCGGTCCGCCGCCGATCCCGGGCTCGCCCTGCCCGCTCAAGCGAATCTGGCGGCCCTCGGTCACGCCGGCCGGAATGCGCACGTTCAGGGTCCGCGAGCCGGCCCCGCCGCCGCCCAGGCTCAGGCGCTGCACGCCGCCGGCATACGCGGTCGGCAGGTCGATCTCGACCGAGGCGTGAACGTCGCGGCCGCGCGCCCGCACCCCGGCCCCGGGCTGGCGACGGCCGTTGCCGAAGCCGGAGCCGCCGAGACCGCCGAACAGGCTTTCGAAGAAGTCGCTGAAACCGGAAAATCCCTCGGCATCGCCGGCCGAGGGACCGCCCGCGCCCCAGTCCGGCGGCGGACGGAATTCCTGGCCCTGGCGCCAGCCGCCCTGGCGAAGCTGGTCGTACTGGGCGCGCTTTTCGGGGTCCTTGAGCGCCTCGTAGGCCTCGCCGATTTCCTTGAAGCGCGCTTCGGCGTCGGCCTCCTTGCTGACGTCGGGGTGGTACTTGCGCGCCAGTTTGCGGTAGGCGCGCTTGATCTCGTCGGCGCCGGCGCCGGGCTCCACGCCCAGGGTCTTGTAGTAATCCTTGAACTGCATGCTTGGCTCTCCGCCCGGTTATGCCTTCAATGATGGCCGGCCGCGGCGATTTCAACCGGGACTCAGGATTCCAGGTCGACCAGCAGCCACGCCCGGGCCCGCTCCCAGTCGCGCTGGACGGTGCGTACCGAGCTCTCCAGCAGCCCGGCGATTTCCTCGGCCGTGTAGCCGCCGAAAAAGCGCGCGATGACGACCTCGGCCTGGCGCGGGTTGGCGGCGGCCAGTCGGTCCAGCGCCTCGTCGATGCGCAGCACGGTCTCTTCATCGCCGCTCTCGGCGGCGATGTCGCCTTCGTGCAGGGTCGCCTGGATACGCCCCGCACCGCGCTTGCTCGCCTTCTTGGCGCGGGCATGATCGACGATCAACTGGCGAATCGCCAGGTAGGACAGGCGCTTGAAATGGGCGCTGTTGCGGATCGGCTGCCCGTGGGACTGGCGCAGCTTGAGGAAAGCCTCGTGAACGAGTTCGGTGGTCTGCAGGGTCGGCGTGGCACCCAGCCTGGCCTGCTGGGTCCGGGCAATCCGGCGCATGTCCTCGTAGACCAGCGGCAAAAGCCGGTCCATCGTCTCGGGCGTATCGCGCAGATCGGAAAGCAGCCGCGTGACTTCGCCGTCCAGGGATTGCAGGGTCTGTTCGTTCACCGACAGCAGTTTGCCACAGTCGATGGAATCCGGGAGGAAGGCGGCACGGGAGCAGGGAGCAGGGACCAGGGATCAGGGACCACCGACCACCGTAACCCGCAACCCCACCCCAACTATATACAATTACAGCATGCCAACC
>JAWLFD010000298.1:0-2699 GCA_041685745.1 Wenzhouxiangella sp. | reverse complement strand
CGAGCACGAGAAGTTCGGTTTCCTGACCGACACCCTGGCGCCGCTCAAGTACGAGGGCCGGTCCGGTGTGCGCGCCATGCTCGAGGGCCTGGCCGAGCGTTTCGACTGGGAGATCGTGACCGAGGAAGGTCTGCCGATCGCCCTGAAAAAACCGGACGGCTGCTCGATCACGCTCGAGCCCGGCGGCCAGCTGGAACTGTCCGGCGCCCTGCTCGACAACCTCCACGAGACCTGCAGCGAGGTCAACACCCACTTGGCCGAAGTGCGCGCCGTGGCCGAGCCGCTGGGCATCGGCTTCATCGGCCTGGGGTTCCATCCGACCGCGCGCCGCGAGGACATCGAGTGGATGCCCAAGGCGCGCTACGTGATCATGCGCAACTACATGCCCCAGGTCGGCAGCATGGGCATCGACATGATGAAGCGCACCTGCACCGTGCAGGTCAACCTGGATTTTTCCAGCGAAGCCGACATGGTCGACAAGTTCCGCGCCTCGCTGGCCATGCAGCCGATCGCCACGGCGCTGTTTGCCAACTCGCCGTTCGTCGAAGGACGGCCCAGCGGTTACCTGAGCCAGCGCAGCCAGGTCTGGACCGATACCGACCCGGACCGCACCGGCATGCTGCCCTGGGTGTTCGAATCGGGCATGGGTTTCGAGCGCTACGTCGACTGGATGCTGGACGTGCCGATGTACCTGATCCGCCGCAACGGCCGCTACATCGACCTGGCCGGGCAGTCGTTCCGCGACTTCCTGGCCGGCCGGCTGGCCGGGTTCGAGGGCCAGTACCCGACGCTGGCCGACTGGGAAGACCACCTGACCACGGCCTTCCCGGAGGTCCGGCTCAAGCGCTTTCTGGAAATGCGCGGCGCCGACGGCGGGCCGTGGCGGCGGCTGTGCGCGCTGCCGGCGTTCTGGGTCGGGCTGCTCTACGATTCGTCCAACCTCGCCGCCTGCCTGGACATCTCGCGCGACTGGACCCTGGAGCAGCGTCAGCAGCTGCGCGAAGACGTCGCCCGGATCGGCCTGAAGGCCCGCATCGGCAACCGCAGCGTGCGCGACATCGCGCGCGAACTGCTCAGCCTGGCGCGCGGCGGCCTGGCCCGGCGCCAGCGCTTCAACGGCGCCGGCGACCACGAAGGCGGATTCCTCAACGCGCTCGAAGACGTGGTCGACCGCGGCACCACCCCGGCCGAAGTCAAGCTGGCCGCCTACGAGACCCGCTGGCAGGGCGACGTCCGCAGGATCTTCCGCGAATTCGCCTACTGATCGAGGATCGTTGATTCACCGGGCTGCAACGTGCCCAGTGCATAAGGGCCAACCCGGGTGCGAATCAGGCGCAGCGTCGGCAGACCGATCGCCGCGGTCATCCGCCGAACCTGGCGGTTGCGCCCCTCGGTCAGGGTGATTTCCAGCCAGCTGGTGGGCTTGCCCGGGCGCGGCGCGACCGGCGGATCGCGCCGCCACAGCCAGCCCGGGGCGCGCGCGAGCAGCTGCACCTGCACCGGCCGGGTGGGTCCGTCGTTCAGGCGCAGCCCGGCGCCCAGACGATCGAGGCCGCGCACATCGGGGCGCCCCTCGACCTGGGCCAGGTAAGTCTTGGGCGTGGCCGAAGCGGCCGCGGCCAGGCGGGCCTTGAGACCGCCGTCGCTGGTCAGCACCAGCAGACCCTCGCTGTCGAAATCCAGCCGGCCGGCGGCATAGACGCCCGGCATGTCGATCCAGTCGGCCAGGGTCGCGCGGCCGTCGCGATCGGTGAACTGGGACAGCACCCGGAAAGGCTTGTTGAACAGCAGCGTGGGCACGAGGCGGCGCCCAATCAGGACGGCAGTTTCAGGCGCCCGTCGACGGTCTGCACAAGCTCGAGCAGACGCTGACGAATGCGCTGGGCGGCATGTTCGTCGACCCCCTCGATCCGGACCCAGAGCCGTTCGCCGTCCGGGTCGATACCCATGCCTGCCCAGGCATCGTTGCGAACCAGCGAAACGCCATGTTCGGCGGCAACCAGTTCTTCCGGCGCGGCATCGGACAAGGCGGCAAGCAGATCGGCCGGTTTGCCGTCGGGGACATCCAGCAGGCCCACGGGATAAGCGTACAGAGTGGGCAGCTCGTCGAAGATGTCCGCCACCTCGCGGGTGTCGGCGGCGATGATCTCCAGCAGCCGGCAAGCGGCAAACAGAGAATCCTGCGGTACGACCCAGTCATCGCCGAGGAACACGTGACCTTCCGACGTCCCGCCCAGCGCTGCCTCGAAACGGGCGATGGCGGCCTCGACCGCACCCGGGCCGGCGCCCGTGCGCACGGCCTGCCCGCCGCGAGCCTCGATCCATTCCCCCAGATGCGGCGAACAGCAGGCATCGTGAACGACGACGCTGCCCGGCCGCCGCGCGAGCAGGTCACCAGCCAACAGCATCAAGACCCGGTCGGGCCACAGAATGGCGCCGTCGCCGGCGACCAGGTTCAGCCGTTCGCCGTCGCCGTCGAAAGCCATTCCCAGGTCGGCATGAAAGCTGCGAACGCACAGGCACAGATCGCTGAGATTCTCGGCCCGGGTCGGATCCGGCGGATGGTTGGGAAACTGGCCGTCGACGTCGGCGTAGAGCGGAATCACCTCCGCGCCGATCGCCTCGAGCAGGCGAGGCACCACCAGTCCGCAGACGCCGTTGGCGCAGTCGACCACCACCTTGAGCGAACGCTCCAGCTG
>JAWLFD010000060.1:0-11196 GCA_041685745.1 Wenzhouxiangella sp. | reverse complement strand
GAAGGCGCACTTTCCCAGTTCGAGGCGGCGGTGGCGCTGGAGCCTGACTACGCCGAAGCCTGGGTCGGGCTTGCGGGCGCGCGCTGGGTGCTGATGCACGAGGACGGCGTATGGGAACAAGACGAGATCTCGAGCCATCGCGAGGCGGCATTGCGCGGCGTGGAACTGGGACCGGCCTTGCCCGAAGCGCACCTGCGCGCCATGCAGGCGCACCGCGTGGCGGGCGACGTCGCTGCGTTTGAGCGGCACTTCCAGATCGCCCGTGAACTCGACCCCGAAAATCCCCTGTTGCTGGGCCTGGAGGCGGGCAGGGCAGCTTCCGATGGTCTGATCGAGGAGGCGATCGAGTACCTTTTGCGGGCCGTGAGCAGCGATCCGTTGTCACTCACCACACGTCACAACCTGGCGATTTTCCTGCTTGGCGCCGGGCGGTTCGGGGAGGCGCGCCGGCACGTCGAAGTGATCAAGGAAATCGACGCCCGCCACGACCTGGGGGCGCGGAAACTGGAGTTGAGCCTGTTGCTGCGCGAAGGCCGGTACGCGGATGCGTGGGCCCTGGCCGAGGCCTGGGAAGGCGTAAACGACGAGGAATGGAACGCCCGGGTGGCGATGACGCTGCACTCGCTGGGACGCCCGGCTGATGCGCTGGAGGTGGCAGCGGCGCTGGTCGCCGCCGACTCATACGAGGCGGCTCTGGGGTTGGCCGAGTTTCATGCCTGGCGCGGGGAGGTCGATTCGGCGCTGGAGTGGCTGGAGCAGGCGCGGTCGCGATTTGTGCCGGTGAAACATCGACCCGGCACGCCGACCTGGCTGCAAATCCTGGCGCTGTCGCCGTTTCTGGATCCGTTGGAGGGGGACCCCCGTTACAGCGAAATTGCCGGAATGAGGCTTTAATCGATTCGCAGCGCCGAAGCCCGGGATCAAGCCGCTGTACCAGTCTCTGGCTTCCGTCTCGAATTTTTTGCAATCGACCAGGTCTCCTGCGGGTCTTCAATGATCTGTCCGCAAGGAGAACACAATGACTTTCACCGTGTACGACCCAAGCAACGCCCCCGAAGACGCCCGACCCCTGCTGCAAAAGGCCGAAAGCGCTTACGGTTTCGTGCCCAACATTCTCGGCGTCATGGCCGAATCGCCGGCCCTGCTCGAGGCCTACATGAGCCTGTCGCAGATTTTCGACAAGACCGATTTCAGTGCCACCGAAAGGCAGCTGGTGCTGCTGACCGTCAGTCACGAAAACAACTGCGGCTACTGCACCAAGGCGCATTCGGCCATCGCGGCGATGCAGGATGTGCCGGACTCGGTCGTCGAGGCCGTGGCCGAGGGCCGACCGCTGGAAGACAGCCGCCTTGAAGCGCTGCGACAGTTGACCCGGCGTGCGGTCTCGACGCGCGGCAATCTCGAGGCATCCGACATCGAAGCCTTTCATGCAGCCGGCTACTCGACCCGGCACGTGCTCGACGTCTTGACCGGCGTCGGCATGAAGACGCTGTCGAACTACACCAACCACATCGCCGACACCCCGCTCGACGTCCAGTTCGGCGGCTGATGCCGCCGTGGATTACGGAGATCCGAAAATGAAAATTCTGCCTGGTTTCATGCTCGTCGTGTTTCTGGCCGCGCCCGTGCATGCGCTGGAGGCCGAACAATTCAGCGAGGACCGCTTCGAGGCGCTGCAGGCCGACAATGCCCTGGTGCTGGTCGATATCTTTGCCACCTGGTGCCCGACCTGCGCGCGCCAGCACGAAATCCTGGCCGATTACCAGGCCGAACATCCTGACGTGGACCTGCACATCCTGACCGTCGACTACGACGACGACCGGGCGACCGTGCGGCGTTTCCGCGCGCCGCGCCAGTCCACGCTGCTGCTGTTCAAGGGCGAGCAGCAGCACTGGTTCAGCGTTGCCGAGACCCGGCCGGAGGTGATCTTCGCCGAAATCAACCGGGCGGCCGCCTTCGGCGAGGAATGAGCATCGAACTGAGCTCGATCCCGCTGGCCGCCCTGGCCGGCGCGCTGAGCATTCTTTCGCCCTGCGTCTGGCCGCTGGTACCGGCGGTGATGGCCTCGGCCGCCACCAGCGGGCGGGCCGGGCCGTGGCTGCTGGGGCTGGGCTTGTGCCTGTCGTTTGCCGCCGGCGGCACGGTTCTGACCTTCTTCTTGCTCAATCTCGGGCTGGATACGGAATGGCTGCGCGTGATGGCCGCGATCCTGCTGCTGCTGGTAGCCATCACGCTGCTGGTCGAGCGCGCAGGTCTGTGGGTCAATCAGCGCCTGTCGCTGGTGATGGCGCGTTTTTCGCCGCCGGATCCGGAGCAGGCCGCCGGGTCGGCGGGCCAGTTCGGTATCGGCCTGCTGCTGGGCCTGGTCTGGTTGCCGTGCGTTGGGCCGACGCTGGGCGCCGCGATCGCTCTGGCCTCCATGGGCCAGAGCATGGGCATGGCTTTTGTGGTGATGCTGGCCTTCGGCGTCGGCTGCGCGCTGGTCCTGATCGCGGCCGGTTTCATCACTACCGGCGCGCTCAATCGTCTGCGCCCGGGCCTGCTGCAGCGCGCACGCCTGGGCAAGAAGCTGCTGGGCTGGGTGCTGGCGATCATGGCCGTGCTGGTCCTGACCGGTTTCGACAAAGTGCTCGAGACCTGGGCGCTGGGCGTGCTGCCGGACTGGGCGATCGGGATTTAGCGGGCTTTTGGTCTCAACTGGCTCGGCACCCTCGACTTTACGCGATGCGCGCCCGAAGCTGCGCTGGGTCGGCGCGGGTCCGACAGCGGCGCATGGCCATTGAACTCCGGTCCCTGTTTGTGTCACAACATGTCGGCAAGGTCTATGGATGTGAAGGTGGCACGGAAGACTGGTTCGAACAAAAACAGGTGGCCTGAGTGAGCCGGCCGGGCCGGTCATGAGCCCGGCGCGCATCACGCTGCTGGGCGGCACGGGATTCATCGGCCGAGCCCTGAGCACGCGCCTGGTGGCCGCCGGAAGCCGCGTGCGCCTGGTGTCGCGCCATGCTGAAACGGCCGCCGATCTGCCGGCCGGGGTCAGCGCCCGCTCGGCCGACGTTCGCGACCGCAAGGCCGTGAGCGCGGCGCTGGCCGACACCGACGCGGCGGTCTATCTGCCGGGTCGCGTTCAGGGCCGGCGCCGATCCGATTTCGAAGAAATTCACGCCCAGGCCGCGCAAACCAGCGCGGCCTGCGCCCGCCGTGCCGGGGTGGCCCGCTTCATCTATCTCTCGGCGCTGGGCGCTGGGCTCAACGCCAGCGCCTGGGCCGATCAGACCAAGGCCGAGGGTGAGCTGGGCGTGGTGAATGCGTTTCCCGGCGCCGTCATCGTCCGGCCCAGCCTGGTGTTCGGTCGCCACGATCACTTCAGCAACGACATGCTCGATCTGATGCGCCGACTGCCGGTTTTGCCGGTGATCGGTCCGCGCACGCGAGTGCAGCCGCTGCACATCGATGACATGGTCGAAGCCTTGCGGCTGCTGCTGCAAGGCAGGCAAGTGCATGACAGGATCCTGCAGGCCGCCGGTCCGCGCGTGTGGCGCCACATCGATCTCCTTGTCGCCCTGCGCGATCGAGCGAGAATCCGATGTCGTCTGCTCGGTCTGCCGGAGTGGGCTGCACTGATGCTGGCGGCGGCAGCCGGCATTCTGCCGGAGCCACCGCTGAGCCTGGACCAGGTACGACTGATGCGCAGCGACAAGATCGTCGACCCACAAAAAGCCCAGTTGAGCGATCTGGGCATTGTGCCGCGTGACCCGCTTGCCTGAAGCCGGGGTTTGCCAGATACCCAGTCAATGAAGCTATCCGGCCGCGATCGCAGGCCGCATCGTGGATTTGGCGCTTTCGGCCGTGTCTCGTGACGATCTTTAGTAGGCTGAAAGAACACTCGCTACAGGAGAAGCCTCATGTTGGGTTGGGCCCTGGTTTTTTTGATTGTTGCATTGATCGCCGGCGCGCTGGGTCTTTCCGGGATTGCCGGAACGGCATCGAGTATTGCCTGGATTCTGTTTGTTGTTGGACTAGTCGTTGCGCTGATCTTCTTTATCAGCGGTCGTCGCCCGCCTGTTTGACGATATTGATTCCTTGGATTCCGCGCAAGAACGCTTGCTGACGAACAGGAGGAAGCAATGAAAATCCATATTCAACATATACGACAATCAGTCTTTGTCGGTCTGGCGGCACTCGTACTGGTTTTGCCGTTACCGTTGGCAGCCAGCGATGGGGCAGATGAACTCGCTGAGGCGCGTATCGAAGGCCAGATCATGATGGCTTACGCGCTCAATGCGCATCTATCGACATTCGAGATTGATGTGGAAGTCGATCGTTCCCGGGCGATTCTTTCAGGTCAGGTCGAAGAAGATGTCCAGAAAGATCTGGCCGAAGAGATCGCCCTGGATGTCGATGGAATCGAGCGGGTCGATAATCGAATAGAGGTAGACGACGAAGCCAGCGGAGACGAAACGGCCGACCGAGGTTTCCGCCAGCAGTTCGAGGATGCGACAACGACCGCCTCGGTCAAATCGAAGTTGTTGTGGAATCAAAATACCGGTGGACTGGATATCGAGGTTTCCACGCGCGATGGCGCAGTCATCCTGGAAGGCACGGCGGACAGCGAGGCCAGCAAGGAATTGGCCGAGCGCCTGGCTGGGAACACTGATGGCGTGCGCTCGATCGATAACCGGATTCGCGTAACCGGCAACTCCCGTGAGCAGTCTCGCGATGTCGGCGATGTGGTCTCGGACAGCTGGATCACCACCAAGGTCCGTTCCACCTTCATCTTCAGCAACGTGCCGGCCCGCTCCATCGGTATCGAAACCACCGATGGGGTCGTGATGCTGGACGGTGAGGTGGACAACGCTGCGACCCATGAACTGGCCGTCGAGTTGGCCAGCGATATCCGCGGCGTTCGCGCGGTCCGAGCCGACCAGTTGCGCGTGGTCAACTGATCATTCGCAGGTCGCACGACGAGCCACCGGCGCATCAGGAGGCGCCGGTGGCGGTTCGACCGGCACGCGGCCACTGGCGATAGCGGCGATCCAGCCACCTGCCGGCCAGCAAGGCGACCATCAGGGGACCGAACCACGCCATCTGTTGCAGCAGGGCAGTCTCCAGGCCGGGAAACAGGCGCATCAGCCCGATCTGGAAGAATGCGATGTGGGTCGCCACGCCGTTGGCGATCATGGCGCCGTAGTGCTCTTTCAGCCACCAGTTCGAAGCGAGTGCTTGACCGCGTTTGCGAGCCCGGACCTGCTTTGCCAGCTGAAACAGTATGATCGGTCCGATCATGCCGAAGGCCACCAGAATCCACGCCTGACGAATCAGGCCGGTCATCACCACGACCATGCCGGCCATGCCGGTGATCGTTGCAAGCACCTGCATGTCCAATCCGGCAAATCGAGCCGGGTCGCGCCTAAAACGGATGGCGCACAAGGCGTTGCGGCAGGTTAGCGCGATCAGCAGCGTCAGATAGCCGAGAAAAATGGCCGTGATCGGGTGACCGCGCATCCAGGTCAGGATCACCAGCGGAATCGCGGTGAGGATGATGGCCGACATGGCGAGCAGGTAACCCTGTCCGACCCGGCGATGCAGTGGGCTGCCCTTGCGCAGGACGGCGGCCACCCAGAACAGAGCCAGGGCGACGGTACCGGCGATGACGTGCGGTACGACGAACAGTTTCAGCAGCGTTTCCAGAGTCATCAGCTTGTTGCTCCGCGGTGAATGTGGTGCCCAGTTTCCTGGAAGCCGGGGAGCTGATGAGGTGCCAAAAGTCAGGTCATCGGGGTGCCGAAAGTCATGACTTTGCCAAATTGGCTTGTCCGGTGCGATTGCGCGGTTTATACAGGGGTCATGAATCGCCTCTCCCGTTCTGACTTCTCGGAGCTGATCTCGCCGCTGGCCATGGCGTCCTACCTGGCGATCGCCGGGGTCTACGTCTCGGTGACCGGTTTGTTCGGCTTGCCCGGCGATGGTCTGGGTTGGCCGGGCCAGGTTGCGCTGCTGGCCTTCGTGGTGGTCTGGCTGAGCTTGCTGATCACCGACACCGCGAGACGCCAAATACTGGCGGCTGTTTGGCTTGCCGTACTGGCCGTCTGCACCTTGGGCCTGCTGATGCTCGGCCGAACCAATACCGGGCCGATTCTGCTGGTGTTGCTGGCCACCATGGTCGTCAGCATCTTTCCGGGTCGTCGTGCGCTCGGGATCTTGCTGGCGGTCAATTTGATGTTTGCCTTGATATTGCATTTTCGCTGGGGTTGGGCGTGGAACTGGACACTGACTCAGGTCATGACCTTCGGCGCGTTCCAGGCGTTTGCCGCCTTGATCATTCACTATGCACGGCGGGCCGAGCTGGCCGCCGAGGAATTGCGGGAAGTCAACGCCAACCTGATGGCCACCCGCAGCCTGCTCAGCGAGACCGCGCGCGACCAGGAGCGTCTGCGCCTGTCGCGCGAACTGCACGATGTGGCCGGCCACAAGCTCACCGCGATCAAGCTCAACCTGCATCATCTGGCGCGACAGCCCGGTCTGGAAGACAGCGGCGAGTTGCGCCAGGCCACGCTCCTGGCCGGCGAACTGCTGGAGGATCTGCGAGCCGTGGTGCGCCAGCTGCGCCAGAACGACGGCATCGATCTGGCCCTGGGCGTTCGGCAGCTCACCGACCCACTGCCCAGTCCAAAGGTGGCGCTGACGCTTGAACCTGGTCTGCGCGTGCCGCGAGCCGAACAGGCCGAGACCCTGCTGCGGGTGATTCAGGAGGGACTGACCAACGCCGCCCGCCACGGCGGCGCCCGTCACGCCTGGCTGGAACTGGGCCGCGATGGCGATCAGCTGCGCCTGCGTCTGGAAGACGACGGTCGTCTGCAGTGGCCGCTGATCCCGGGCAATGGGCTGTCGTTCATGCGCGAGCGTCTGGTCGAGCTCGGCGGCGACCTGGAGCTGGCGCCCTCCAGTCGCGGCGGACTCAGCCTGACGGCGCGTCTGCCGCTGGAGCCGGCCCCATGAGCCTTCGCATCGCCCTGGCTGACGATCAGGCCCTGGTCAGAGAGGGTCTGAAGGCTCTGTTGCGTGACCTGGACGGCATCGAGGTCGTGGCCGAGGCCGAGGGCGGCGAGGAGTTGCTGGCGCAAATCGAGAACCTAAGGCCGGACCTGGTGCTCTCCGACATCCGCATGCCGGGCATGGACGGCATCGAACTGACCGGGCGGCTGGCCGAGACTCGTCCCGATCTGCCCGTGATTCTGCTGACCACGTTCGATGAGGCCGAGCTCACGCTCAAGGCGGCCGAAGCCGGGGCAAGAGGTTTTCTGCTCAAGGACGTTTCACCCGAAGAGCTTGAAGACGCCATTCGCCGGGTCGCCGGCGGCGAAACCGTGCTCCAGCCGGTGACCCCGCGGCTGGTCCGCAGTCGCTATGCCTACAGCGACGATCGGCCGCCGGTTGAAGGCTTCAGCGCCCGCGAGATCGAGATCCTGCGTCTGTTGGCCGGGGGTTACTCCAATCGCGAGATCGCCAGTAGCATCTTTCTGGCTGAAGGCACGGTCAAGAACTACGTCTCCGACATCCTCGACAAGCTCGGAACCCGCGATCGTACTCGGGCCGTGCTCAAAGCGATCACGCTTCGAATCATCTGAAGGCTGGCGAGCGCTTCGGGTAAAATTATCGCTGCCAAATTTTTGTCATTGAGGCCGTCATGAGAATCGGGTTCGCGCTCCTGTTTGGGGGGATGTTGGCGTTGACCGGCTGCCAGTCGGTGCAGTACCGCGCTTTGGAGTCCGTCGGTATCGAAAAACGCGATGTCCTGTCGTCGCGCGTGGACAAGGCTGCCGAAGCACAGGATGAGGCGGTCGAGAAATTTGCTTCGGCGCTGGATCAGTTCCGCGCCACGGTCGACGTCGATGGCGGCAGTCTGGAACGCACTTACAAACGCCTGGAGCGCGAATTCGAACGCAGCCAGGCGCAGGCTGATGAGGTCAGCGAGCGGATCGATGCGGTCGAGCACGTGGCCCGAGCGCTGTTCGATGAATGGGAAGACGAGATCAATCTCTATACCGATCCGGACCTCAAACGGCGCAGCGAAAATATTCTGCGCGAAACGCGCCAGCGCTATGAACGCATGATGACCGCCATGCGCCGTGCCGAAGCCTCCATGGAACCGGTGCTTGGCGTCTTCCGGGACCAGGTACTTTTTCTCAAGCACAACCTCAACGCCATGGCCGTCGCGTCCATCCGTGACGAACTGGCGGATATCGAGCGGGCCACCGACGAATTGATCGCCGCCATGAACCAGTCCATCGCCGAAGCGCGCAGTTTCATCGAAACGCTGGAGTGAACGCTGTTTTTGGCGGGTCCGAATGCGACTGCCGGCCCGCCTCGGCCGGCTGACTCTGTTGTCGCGGAATAGTGCGTCGGTTGTATTGCCGGGGCGGTCGGGAGTACCGTAGGCAGGCCCCCATCCGGGGATGTCGAGGGAAAGATCAATGACTATCTCAACCCAGTTCAATCTTGGCAAACCTGCCGAAGGTCGCCGTATCGAGCCGGAAAGTCCTCTGCGCATTCTCATTCTGGCCGACTGGCTGGGCGATACGCCGGCTTCTGCGACCCCGGATGCACGACGCCCGGTAAGAATCGATATCGACAATTTCGACCAGGTCATGGCCGGGCTGGCCCCCAGTCTGGACCTGGAGCAGGGGGAAACACTGCAGTTTCGGGACATCGAGGGCTTTCATCCCGACCGGCTCTGTCAGGAGTTGTCCGGGCTCAAGGATCTGCTTGCGCTGTACCGGGGTCTGGACGATCCGGCCCGCGTTAAGGAACTGATGGCTACGCTGGGGCAGCGAGAGGCTTCGCCGACGTCGGATTCAGCCGGCGCGAACACCGCCAACGACCTGGAACGACTGCTGGGCGGGCGTCCACCGGAGCAGGGCCGGGACCCGGGCCAGGAAGGCCGGATGCGCAAGATGCTCGGCGAGCTGGTCTCGCCCCACCTGGTCGATACCCGATCGGCCGAGCCGCATCGCCAGGCCGTTGTCGCCCGTCTGACCGAAGAACTCGACCAGATCCTGCATGCGTCGCGGTTCCAGGCGCTGGAAGCCAACTGGCGCGCTCTGTGGTGGCTGGTATCGCAGCTGGTCAGTGAAGACATTCAACTGGCCTTGCTTCCGATGACGGGCGAGGAAATCAGGGCCGATCTGCACGACGCCGGGACGGATCTGGACGCGACCGCGCTGAGTCGACACATGATCGGCAGTCCCAGCCAGCCGCCCTGGTCGCTGGCCGTTGGCCTGCATGAATTCGGATCCCAAGTCGAAGACATCATGGCTCTGACGGCCATTGCCATGATCGCCGAGTCGGCCGCAGTTCCCTTCGTCGCATCCGCAAGCCCCCGCCTGGCCGGCTGTGATGACCCGAGCCGGCTTGTCGATCCCGCGCTGTGGGTGGCCGGACCGCACGGCGAGGCCCTGGAACTTTGGCAGGCGCTGAGACAAAGCTCCGCCGGCCGCTGGGTCAGCCTGGTCCTGCCCGGCGTGTTGGCCCGGCTGCCCTACGGGCCCGGGACCGACCCCATCGACTGCTTCGGATTCAGCGAAGACGCAGCCGAGGGCCGTTGCCTGCCGAGGTTTGGCGGCGCCGTGGCGGCGACCGCAGCGCTGGGCATCCATTTCGAACACCATGGTGGGGACATGGACCCGGCCGGCCCCGTGGCCCTGGAGGATCTGCCCGGCTTCAGTTTCTCCATGGACGGCGAGGCCTGTTTTCAGTCGGCCGTGGAAGTCGCGCTCCCGGACCGGGCGCTGGACGCGTTGATCCAGCGCGGATTCACTCCCCTGGCCGGTGCAGTGAACCGGACGGATGTCCACCTGCCCGGCTGTTACGCCTTGTCGGGCGGAGCGCTGCGCGGTCGCTGGAGTCAGCCTTCAGCCTGATCGCGGCAGTTCGCGTGAACCGGATTGACATTGAAACCCCGCTTGGGCCCATGCGAATCGCGGAAGGTCCGGACGGGCTGGCTGGAGCGTGGTTTCCGGACCGGAGCCACTGCCCGGCCGAGGCGGCAAGCTGGCGGCAACGCAGGACCGATCTGCTGGCCAGCGCCGAGTCCCAGATCCGGGCCTACCTGGCCGGCCAACTCAGGCAATTCGATCTGCCGCTGGGATCGAGCGGAACGGTTTTTCAGCGCAGGGTATGGCGGCTTGTTCGAGCCATCCCCTACGCGCAGCGCATGACCTACGGCGAAATCGCCCGGGCGCTGGACAAGCCATCCGCCGCGCGCGCGGTGGGCATGGCGGTCGGGCGCAATCCCTGGACCCTGATCGTTCCCTGTCATCGCGTGGTCGGTAGCGGCGGCGCCCTGACCGGCTATGCAGGCGGGATGGAGCGCAAGCGCTGGCTGCTGGCCATGGAGGCGGCCCACTAGTTCCCGCCGGGCGTATCCATCTTGAGAAAATGGCTGGCCCAGGTCGCGATGACCCGGCCGGCGTAGCGTGAATCGGCATTGTTGCTGAGCAGGTGGTCGGCATCGTCCAGACTGACGAAGCTCTTCGGGTGCAGCGCGGCGGCGAAGATTTCCTGGGCGTTGCGAATGGCGACGGTTTGGTCGGCGGGCGAATGCAGCACCAGCAGGGCGCGGCGCAGCTGCCGCAGTCGTTCACCGAGATTGTGACTACGCGCGTCTTCGATGAAGTCGCGGCGGATGCGAAAAGGACGTCCTGCCAGACAGACTTCGGCCGAACCCTCTCGTTCGATCTGTGACAAGTCGGCGCCAAACTGATCCAGCACGTGGGCCGGACTGGACGGCGCGGCGATGGTTGCCACGGCGGCGACCGAGGGCAGGCGCTCGGCGCAGGCCAGTGCGGCGGCTCCGCCCAGCGAGTGGCCCAGCAGCAGTTGCGGAGGGCTCAGCTCCCGCCCCAGCCACTTGGCGGCCGCTTCCAGATCGTCGAGATTGCTGCTGAAGGTCGTGTCGGCGAAGTCGCCTTCGCTTTCGCCAAGACCGGTGAAGTCAAAGCGAAGCACGCTGAAGCCGGCCTCGGTCAGCGCCTGGCTGATATGGCGAGCGGCCTTGATGTTGCGGGTGCAAGTGAAGCAGTGGGCAAACAGGGCAACGGCCCGGCTCGGGCCCTGGTCGGGCTGGTCCAGGGTCCCGGTCAGGCGCTGGCCCTCGGCGCCTTGAAAGTGGATTTTCGACATGGGTTCGGGAATTGG
>JAWLFD010000297.1:0-2707 GCA_041685745.1 Wenzhouxiangella sp. | reverse complement strand
AGCCGCCGCCGCCGGGTTGACTCGGGTCCGGATGAATCCGTGAAACCGTCCCGCCGCCACCGTGGAACTCGTAGCGGCCGTGGAAGCTCAGACGATCTTGCGGCTGTGCGCTGATGCGCGACGCCGCCTCGATATCGCGCTTGAGCACGATGCTCAGATCCTCGCTGATGCGAACCTGGAAACGCTGCTCTGAGCCGGTGGTGCCCAGCTCGCGAACCAGGATGCCGTGACCGCTGAGCCAGATGCCGCTGCGTCCATCGGCGAAGGCCTGTTCCAGACGCTCGTTGGACGGCCCGGATCCGCCGCTACAGCCGACGCCGCCAAGGACCAGAGCCGCCATGAGCAGCCGCGCGATGATGGATTTCATGGTCGTCCCTGCATCGAATCGGCGACTTCCGGACCTAACCAGCAGCTGGCAGCTTAACAGAAGGCGTGGGGCCTGCGCCTAGCGCTTGACCTGTTTGCGGAAGCGCTCGAGCGCGGCCAGCTGGGCCATCGCCTGGGCGAGCTGGGCCTGGGCCTGGGCAACCTCCATTCCCGCCGAACGATCGGCGATCGCACGCTCGGCCTCTTCCTTGGCCTTGATCGCGGCGGCTTCGTCGAGATCCCCGGCGCGCTGGGCGGTATCGGACAGGACCGTCACCACGTGCGGCTGAATCTCGAGCAGGCCGCCGGAGATGAAGTAGAACTCTTCACCGCCTTCCGGCAGCAGCACCCGCACCTGGCCCGGCCGCAGACGCGTCAGCAGGGGCGCGTGACGGGGCGTGATGCCGAGATCGCCTTCCTCGCCCGGCACGACCACCATGGCCGCGCTGCCGGAGAAGATTTCCGCCTCGGCACTGACGATGTCGCAGTGAATGGTTGATGCCATGTCGTGATCCCGGTGGGTGCGTCAGTCGGCTCAGGCCGCCTTTTCGAGCATCTTGTCGCCCTTCTCGACCGCTTCGTCGATCGTGCCGACCATGTAAAAGGCCTGCTCGGGCAGATGATCGTACTCGCCGTCGACGATGCCCTTGAAGCCGCGGATGGTCTCCTTGAGCGAGACGTACACGCCCGGGGAACCGGTGAAGACCTCGGCAACGAAGAACGGCTGCGAGAAAAAGCGCTCGATCTTTCGGGCACGGGCAACGCTCTGCTTGTCTTCTTCGCTGAGCTCGTCCATGCCCAGAATGGCGATGATGTCCTTGAGCTCCTTGTAGCGCTGCAGCGTGCCCTGCACCTTGCGCGCGACATCATAGTGCTCCTGACCGACCACCAGCGGGTCAAGCTGGCGCGAAGTCGAGTCGAGCGGGTCGACGGCCGGGTAGATGCCCAGCTCGGCGATGTTGCGCGACAGCACCACTGTGGCGTCAAGGTGGGCAAAGGTGGTCGCCGGCGAGGGGTCGGTCAGGTCATCGGCCGGCACGTACACGGCCTGGATGGAGGTGATCGAGCCGGTCTTGGTCGAGGTGATGCGCTCCTGCAGGGCACCCATTTCCTCGGCCAGCGTCGGCTGATAGCCCACCGCCGAGGGCATGCGGCCCAGCAGCGCCGAGACTTCCACCCCGGCCAGGGTGTAGCGGTAGATGTTGTCGATGAACATCAGCACGTCGCGCCCTTCGTCGCGGAAGTACTCGGCGATGGTCAGCCCGGTCAGCGCCACGCGCAGGCGGTTGCCCGGCGGTTCGTTCATCTGACCATAGACCAGCGCGACCTTGTCGAGAACGTCGGAATCCTTCATCTCGTGGTAGAAGTCGTTGCCCTCGCGGGTGCGCTCGCCGACGCCGGCGAAGACCGAGTAGCCGGAGTGCTCGATGGCGATGTTGCGGATCAACTCCATCATGTTGACGGTCTTGCCCACGCCGGCACCGCCGAACAGGCCGACCTTGCCGCCCTTGGCGAACGGGCAGATCAGGTCGATGACCTTGATGCCGGTTTCCAGCAGTTCGTTGCTGGCGGCCTGATCCTCGAAGCTTGGCGGCTGGCGGTGGATGGGCGCGTGCGCGTCGGCGCCGATGTCGCCCCGCTCGTCGATCGGGTTACCCATCACGTCCATGATCCGACCCAGGGTCTTCTTGCCGACCGGGACGATGATGGCTTCACCCGTGTTGGTCACGCTGCCGTAGCGTTTCAGGCCGTCCGTGGTGCCGAGCGCAATGGTCCGCACAACCCCGTCGCCCAGCTGCTGCTGGACTTCCAGCATGGTGCCGTCTTCGTCGATGGTCAGGGCATCGTAGACGTTGGGCACCTTGTCGCGAGGGAACTCCACGTCCACGACCGCACCGATAATCTGAACAATCTTTCCGGAACTCATTGTGCTTATCCCTTGTATGGGGTTTCTTGAAATTTCTGCATTCGCTCAGGAGATCGCCGACGCGCCGCCCACGATCTCCGAGATTTCCTGGGTGATGGCCGCCTGGCGCGCCTTGTTGTAGACCAGCCGGAGATCGTCGATCAGGTTGGTCGCGTTGTCCGAGGCGCTCTTCATGGCGACCATGCGGGCGGCGTGCTCGCTGGCCAGGTTTTCCAGAGTCGCCTGGTACACCACCGACTCGATGTAGCGGGTCAGGAAATCGTCCAGCAGGGACTCGACGTCCGGCTCGTAAAGGTAATCCCAGTACTTCTTGAGTTCTTCCTCTTCCGACGGCGGCAACGGCAGCAACTGCTCCAGGGTCACCTTCTGGCTCATGGTGTTGATGAAGCGGTTGTAGCAGAGATTGATGCGGTC
>JAWLFD010000296.1:0-2708 GCA_041685745.1 Wenzhouxiangella sp. | reverse complement strand
GGTCGAGCAGATTGAAGCCGGCGGCGGCAAGGCGGTGGCCATGGCCTGCGATGTCACCGACGACGACAGCCTGCGCGCGACGGTTGACCGGATCGCGGCCGAGCTGGGAAGGCTGGATGTGGCGGTGGCCAACGCCGGTTTCAGCGTCAGCGGCCGGTTCGAGGACATCTCGGCGGCCGACTGGGACCGGCAGATGCGGCTCAACGTCACCGCGCTGGCGATGACGGCCCGCCATGCCCTGCCGCAGCTGCGCATCACCGCCGGGCGACTGGTGCTGATCGGCAGCGCCTCGGCGTTCGTGCCGGTGCCCAGGGCCGCGCCGTACGCCGCGTCCAAGGCGGCGGTGCATTCGATCGGCGAGACCCTGCAGATCGAGCTGGCCGGCAGCGGTGTCACCTGCACCACCATCCATCCAGGTTTCGTCGAAAGCAACATCGCCCGGGTCGACAGCGAGGGTGTGTTTCATCCCGATGCGCGCGACCCCCGCCCGGCGCGTCTGATGTGGCCGAGCGATCGGGCGGCCCGGGTGATGGTGAGAGCGGTCTGGCGGCGGCGCAAGGTCTGCGTGTTCACCGGACACGGTCGCCTCGCCTACCGGGTCGGGCGGCTGTTTCCGTCCCTTGCGCGCGTGGCGATGCGCAAGGTCGGGGTGCGCTGACAAGGCCTTGTCTTCATCCCGGCTCGCTGCCGGGCCGATATTCTGCGAATCGGTTTTCTTCCGTGTCCTGATTTTGCTGCAGCCGTGCCGAACTCCAGATCCCTGATTCGAATCCCGCAGATGCGACCGGCAGTCGGAGCGCCGCCGGCGCAGGGCAATGGCGCGGCGCTGCTGGACTTCATCAAGCGCCGGTCGCCGCTGCTGGTGCTGACCGGCGCCGGCATGAGTACCGGGTCGGGCATCCCGGCCTATCGCGACGCCGACGGGCAGTGGCTGCGCCGCGATCCGATCCTGTTCCAGGACTTCATGGCCTCGGCAGCGGTGCGCCGCCGCTACTGGGCGCGCAGCTATTTCGGCTGGCGGCTGATGGGCAAGGCCAGCCCCAACCCGGCCCATCGGGCGCTGGCGGCGCTGGAGCAGGGCGGTCTTGTTTCGCTGCTGGTGACCCAGAACGTCGACGGTCTGCATGCGCGGGCCGGCAGCCGCAAGCTGGTGGAACTGCACGGGCGTCTGGCCAAGGTCAGGTGCCTGGACTGCGCCGCGGAGTGCGATCGGGATGACGTGCAGCGCCGGCTGGAAGCGCTGAACCCCGACTGGCGCCCGGACGTCCTCGGCTACAACCCGGACGGCGACGCCGAGCTCGATAGCACCGCCTACCCGGGATTTCGGGTGGCCGAATGCGACACCTGCGGAGGGATCCTGAAGCCCGACGTGGTGTTTTTCGGCGAGCCGGTGCCGGTCGAGCGCGCCGAGGCGGTGGACGAGGCCGTCGCGCGCAGCGCCGGGGTGCTGGTGGTCGGGTCGTCGCTGGTGGTCATGTCGGGCTATCGCATCGTCCGTCAGGCGGCGGCCTCGAGTCTTCCGGTGGTTGCGGTCAACGACGGCCGAACGCGGGCCGATGGACTGCTGCAGTTCAAGGTCGGCGGCGATTGCGTGGGCGTGCTCGAGCAGGTCATTGCCGAACTCGACGGCGAGGTGGCCGCTTGAATCGATTGCTGCGGCGTCGCCGCGTGCCGGGCGAATATCCGGCAAGTCGGGTCGCGATCTCCTATGCTTGGTCTTTCAGTCAAAACGCAGGAAACGCCATGACCACTTCGAAACTCTCCGGTTTCGCCCTCTCGGTTGTGCTGCTGGTCGCGGCAATCGATGATCTGCCGGCGCAGGACGCACCGGCGGACCTGATCTTCGTCGGCGGCGATGTCGTGACGCTGGCCGATGATCCGGGCCGGGCCGAGGCGGTGGCGGTCCGGGAGGGCCGCATCATCGCCGTGGGTGATGGCGACCAGATCGAGGCGCTGGCCGGTCCGGAGACCGAGGTCATCGAGCTGGACGGGCGCATGCTGCTGCCGGGCTTCATCGAGGGTCACGGCCACTTTCTCGGCCTGGGCGAGGCGCTGATGACGCTGGACCTGCAGGACACGCGTTCGTTTGCCGAGGTGGTCAGCCGGGTCGAGCAGGCGGTGGAAGAAGCGAGGCCGGGCGAGTGGATCACCGGTCGCGGCTGGCACCAGGAGAACTGGAACGAGACCGGCGAGGGCGTGGTCGACGGCGTTCCGACCCACCAGGCCTTGAGCGCGGTCAGTCCGGATAATCCGGTCCTGCTGACCCACGCCAGCGGCCACGCCGCCCTGGCCAACGCGATGGCGATGAGCCTGGCCGGGATTGCCGAGCAGACGCCGAATCCGGAAGGCGGCGAGATCGTGCGCGACGAGGACGGACAGCCGACCGGCTTCCTGCGCCAGGCCGCCCAGCGCCCGGTTCGGGAGCGCATGCGCGCCTGGTTCGATGGACTGGGTCAGATCGCGCGCCGCGAGCGCTTCGAGCGCCAGGTGGAACTTGCGTCTGAAGAGGCCCTGAGCCACGGCGTCACCGGGTTCCACGACCAGGGTCAGCGCTTCGACGACGTCGACCGCCTGGTGGCCCTGGACGAGGAAGGCGGCCTGCCGCTGCGGCTGTATGTCGCGGTGATCGGCGAGACCAACGCCGATATGGACCGCCGTCTGCCGGACTATCGGCGCTTGCCCGAGGAGGGCCGGATGGTCGCGGTGCG
>JAWLFD010000295.1:0-2714 GCA_041685745.1 Wenzhouxiangella sp. | reverse complement strand
TGCCGAGGCGGCGATGAAATCATTTTGCATCATCAGGATGGCGTGGATCGCCTCGTTGACCCCGGCAGCGCCGAGGGCGTGTCCGGCCAGCGACTTGGTCGAGGCGATCGGCGGGCCGTCGGCTCCGAATACGGCGCGGATGGCTTCCAGCTCCTTGACGTCGCCGACCGGCGTGCTGGTGCCGTGCGCGTTGAGATAGTCGATCGGCGAATCCACGCCATCCAGGGCCAGCTGCATGCAGCGCGTCGCCCCTTCGCCTGACGGCTGGACCATGTCGGCGCCGTCGGAGGTGGCGCCATAGCCGACCAGTTCGCAGATCGGGCGCGCGCCGCGGGCCCTGGCGTGTTCGAGTTCCTCGAGCACCAGCATGCCCCCGCCGCCGGAAATCACGAATCCGTCGCGATCGGCGTCGTAGGCGCGCGACGCCCGTGTCGGCACGTCGTTGTATTTCGATGACAGCGCGCCCATGCCGTCGAACATGACCGAGGTGCCCCAGTGCAGTTCCTCGGCGCCGCCGGCAAACACCACGTCCTGCTTGCCGAGCTGGATGAGCTCGGCGCCGTTGCCGATGCAGTGGGCGCTGGTCGCGCAGGCGGAACTGATCGTGTAGCTGATGCCCTTGATCTTGAATGCCGTGGCCAGGTTGGCCGGAATGGCCGAGGCCATGCACTGCGTGACCCGGTAGGGTCCGACCTTGCGCGCTCCTTTCTTCCGAGCAATTTCTCCGGTCTGGAAGACGCTTTCGGTCGAGGCGCCGCCCGAGCCCGCGATCAGGCCGGTGCGCGGATGGCTGATGTCGTCGGCCTCGAGACCGGCCATGGCGATGGCTTCCTGCATGGCCACGTAGTTGTAGCCGGCCGCGGTGCTCATGAAACGCCTGAGCTTGCGATCGATCAGGTCGCTCAGGGAGAGGTTGACCGGTCCGTGCACGTGGCTGCGGAAGCCGAGTTCCTTGTATTCCTCGCTGAAGCCGATCCCGGAGCGACCGGCCTGCAGCGACGCCAGTACTTCGGCCGCATCATTGCCAATGCTCGAGACGATGCCGAATCCGGTGACGACTACACGACGCATGAGTCCTCCTTAAAACGAGTCGGTGGACGTGAACAGGCCGACCTTGAGATCGGTGGCCGAATAGATCTCGCGCCCGTCGACGCTCATTGTGCCATCGCCGATGCCCATGATCAGACGCCGGAGAAGGACGCGTTTCATGTCGATCCGGTACGTGACCCGGCTGGCGGTCGGCAGCACCTGGCCGCTGAACTTGACCTCGCCGACGCCGAGCGCGCGGCCGCGTCCCGGTCCGCCGCTCCAGCACAGAAAGAACCCGATCAGCTGCCACAGGGCGTCGAGGCCGAGGCAGCCCGGCATCACAGGGTCGGACTCGAAATGGCAGCGGAAGAACCACAGGTCCGGATGGACGTCGAGTTCGGCAACGATCTGACCCAGACCGTGCGAGCCGCCATCGCTGTCGATGTGGGTGATGCGATCCATCATCAGCATCGGCGGCAGCGGCAGGCGGGCTCCATCACGATCGAACAGTTCTCCCCGCCCGGCTTTCAGCAGGTCTTCGTAGTCATATGCGTTTTTTCTCATTTCTACCCCGGCTTTCAAAAGCTGGCTTCGGTATTGTGCAGCGAAATCGATGCCGTTGTCGTGTCGGTCTCGGTATCCGGAAATTTGACGCGCGCGCCCTATGAAAGAGCGCTTGAACTGGCAGGAACGGGGAGTTTATGCTTCGAGGCGATCGAAATGAGGGATTGGCATGAACCCTGGACGCTGTGCGAAAGGCGCTTCCGGCCTGCAACAGTTTGCCGCTTTAGCGCTGCTGACGGGGTGCGCCCTGCTGCTGAGCGCGTGCGCTGGAACCCGAGTCGAGCCGCTGATGCCCACGCCGGTGGTCTTTTCGGAACTGGACATGGGCCCGCTGGATCACATTCCCGAAGGTCGGCGCTGGAAACCCCGACGGGTTTATTACGCGACCACGCGTGCCCGGGATCAAAATCTTCAGCGTATCGACTACAGCAACGCAGAAAGCGATCGGGTGTCGGTCGGCATGGCCCTGATAGGGTTTGGCGGCTCGGATCTCTCCTGGGCCGATCTCAACGACTATTCTCGTCAAAGCGAGCGACCCGAAGTCATCGATCTGTCGATTGCCGGGCTGGTCGAGGCCGGTCATTTCAAGCATGACGAAGAAGGCCAGATCCGCGATATCACCGGCGCGGCGACCTGGCTGATGGCCGACCTGAATGCCTCGATCGAGTCGGCCCGCGATCGCGACCTGATGATTTACGTGCATGGCGCCAAGGTCAACTTCTACAACGCCAACGCCTTCGCTGCCCAGCTCGACCATTTCATGGGCCGCGACATGACCTCGATGGCGTTTTCCTGGCCGACGCACCAGA
The DNA here is from genome assembly GCA_041685745.1 of Wenzhouxiangella sp. Taxonomy (GTDB): domain Bacteria; phylum Pseudomonadota; class Gammaproteobacteria; order Xanthomonadales; family Wenzhouxiangellaceae; genus Wenzhouxiangella. The sequence continues at coordinate 312 of JAWLFD010000295.1, read as the reverse complement.
ATATCCTGGCCTATGGCAGCGGCGCCGATGTGCGGCGGGCGTATCGGGCAGCGCCCTCGCTGGCATCGCTGCTGGAATTGCTGGCGCGCGACTCGGTTGCCCGCCGCATCCACGTCGTGTGCTGGAGCGCGGGCGGGCGTGTGGTGACCGATGCCCTGCGCCAGCTCTACCAGCGGCATCGATCCGCGCCTGACCAGTTGCGCCTGGGCACGATCTATTTCGCCGCCGCCGATGTGCCCGACGACGAGTTTCTCGAGGTCTTGCCGGCCATGAACGATCTGGCCAACCGGATCGTCGTGACCTCGTCGTCTA
>JAWLFD010000294.1:0-2719 GCA_041685745.1 Wenzhouxiangella sp. | reverse complement strand
ATTGCGCCCAGCGAGCCTTCGCGATCGCTCGCGCCGATCACGGCGACGTGTCGGGCGGTCAGGATCTGGTCGAGAAAATGACGGTTCACTTGTTTGCCCTGTCCTTGGTGAAAGTCAGTCGGGCCCCATACGCCATTGTATGTGTGCAATGCACAAATTGCAATGAATCAGCTCGAACCGGACCGCTTGTCAAGGTCGCAGAAGCCGTGCTCCTCGGCGCCCAGCGCGGCGTTGAACTTGGCGCTCATGTTCTGAAAACCGATCCAGGCGGTCAAACCGGTAATCTCGTCGTCGCTGAAGTGTTCGCGCAGCGCCTCGACCACGGCCGGATCGATCTCGGCACAGCGCTCGGTGACCCGTTCGGCCCAGTCCAGCGCGGCCCGCTCGGGGCCTTCGAACAGCGAACTGTCGCGCCACTCGGCCACCGCCGCCGCCCGGTCCTCGTCGCCGCGGGCCTTGAGAAAGTTGTAGGCGTTCAGATCGACGCAGAAATGGCAGCCGTTGAGCTGGGCGATGCGGATCGAGACCAGGGACCGCAGGCGGCCGTCGACCGGATAACTCTTGCGGTTGAAAATTCCGACCAGGCCGAGCACGCCGACAAAGGCGCCGGGCAGTCGTCCCCACAGCAGCGAAGGGGCCAGGGTCGCGCCGTAGACCCGACGCTGGCGGTTGAGAAACAGGCGCACGTACCAGGGATACTGGCGCAGGGGTTTCGGCGGGATCGTGGACATGGCGGGCCGCGGGCTGGAACAACAGACGACATTGTCGCATTCGCCGCGACCACCGTCCGGCCTGAACCCCGATTCCGGTGGCCGCCGACGACAATCTTTCGATCCAACCGTCTACACTGGCACGCTCTGACGGCAAGCCGCTTTCATCCATGACCCTCTCTTCTTCCGACCTTTTCGGCGACGAACCGGTCCGACACGTCCAGCGCGACGGCGTCGACTACGCGCTGCTCGGCACCGCACACGTCTCGCGCACCAGCGCCGAGGCGGTCGAGCGCCTGATCGAAAGCGGTCATTACGACGCCGTGGCGATCGAACTGTGCCGGTCGCGCTACCAGGCACTGACCGAACGCGAAAACTGGCGCAACCTCAACCTGTTTACCATTCTGCGCCAGGGCAAGGCGGGAATGATGATGGCGTCGCTGGCCCTGGGCGCCTACCAGCGCCGCATCGCCGACCAGTTCGGCATCGAGCCGGGCGCGGAGATGAAGGCCGCCATCGCCGGCGCCGAGCGTGCCGGCGTGCCGATCCAGCTGATCGACCGCGAGATCGGCATCACCCTGCGCCGGGCCAGCCGGCGGCTGTCGCTGTGGAAACGCTGGGTGATGATCAACGGCCTGATCCTGTCGCTGTTTTCGCGCGACGAGATCAGCGAGCAGGACATCGAGCAGCTCAAGGAAGGCGATCTGCTCACGCAAACCTTCAGCGAGTTCTCCGAAACCAGCCCCGAGCTCTACGACGCCCTGATCGCCGAGCGCGACCGCTACATGGCCGCCCGCCTGCGCCAGGAAAACGCCGATCGATCCGGCGGCCGGGTGCTGGCGGTGCTGGGCGCCGGCCACCTCGCCGGCACGGCCGCCGCCCTGGAAACGCAAGACGATCCGGAAAGCCAGGTGCGCGAACTCGACGCCATGCCGCCGCCATCGCGCGCGCTCAAGGCCCTGCCCTGGATCATCCTGGCGGCCGTGCTGACCGGCTTCGGCATCGGTTTCTCGCGCTCTCCGGAGCTCGGACTCTCGCTGGTGCTGACCTGGGTGGTGATCAACGGTTCGCTGTCGGCGCTGGGCGCGTTGATCGCCCGCGCCCATCCGCTGACCGTGCTGACCGCGTTGTTCGCCGCACCCCTGACCTCGCTCAATCCCACCATCGGCGCCGGCATGGTCGCCGGCGCGGTCGAGGCCTGGCTGCGCAAGCCGCGGGTGGCGGATTTCGAGAGTCTGCGCGACGACGTGGTCCGGCTCTCGGGCTGGTTCAACAACCGCGTCTCCCGGGTATTCGTGGTGTTCTTCCTGTCCAACCTGGGCTCGGCCGCCGGGACCTGGATCGCCGGCTTCCGCATGGTCCAGCAACTCGTCGAGTAAGCGGCTGGCGGTGGTCGGATTCGAGCCGGCGCGGTACTCTATGCAGGCCCGAAGCCGAACGAAGCAACGATCCGGATGAACCTGCGCTCGAAATTCCTCAAGAAACCCTGGCAACAAAAGGATCCGCAGGCGCGTGCCGCCGCGGTGCGCGAGCACCGGGACCCGGAGCTCGAGGCCGAACTCCCGCAGCTGGCCCAGCACGATGACTCTGCGCTCGTTCGCCGGGCCGCGCTGGAGCGGATCAACACCGAACCTTTCTGGCTGGACGCGCGCCTGCGCGAAACCGATCCCGCCATCCTCGAGGCGGCCGACCGCTTCATCGCCCGATCGATCCTGAAATCCGACCAGCCGAAGCTCGAAAGCGCTCGCCTGGAATGGTTCGCCCAGGTCGACGACACCGAGCTGGTGCGCAAGACCGCAGCCGGCGCGCCATCGCCGGCCCTGCGTCGGGCCGCGCTGGCCCGGATCAACGCCCAGGGCTGTCTCGGCGACTGCTACGTCGCTGAACCCGACGACGCGCTGGCCGCCGAGATCCTGCCCCGCCTGCAGCAGGCTTCGACCCTGGAGCGCGTCGTCGCCGCACTGCGCGGGCGCAACAAGCGCCGTGCCAGAGCCGCCGCCGAAGCGCTC
>JAWLFD010000293.1:0-2731 GCA_041685745.1 Wenzhouxiangella sp. | reverse complement strand
CCGCGCACGCGGGCCGCGCGAGCGGTTCGGCGCCTGCAGGCCCGCCATCGCCTGTGCCTGACCGGAACCCCGATGGAAAACCACTTGGGCGAGCTGTGGAGCCAGTTCGATTTTCTGATGCCGGGCCTGCTCGGAAGCGAGCGTGTTTTCCGGGCCCAGTTCCGCCAGCCGATCGAGAAATTCGGCAACGCTGAGCGCCGCGCTTTGCTCGCCCGTCGGGTGCGGCCGTTTTTCTTGCGCCGGACCAAGGCCGAGGTGGCCCCGGAGCTGCCGGCCAAGACCGAGATCGTGCGCAGCGTGCCGCTGACCGGCGCTCAGCACCGGCTCTACGAATCGCTGCGCGAAGAGATGCACGAGCGCGTTCGCTCGGCCCTGCAGGCCCAGGGCGCCGAGCGCGGGCGGATGGTAATTCTGGACGCGCTGCTGCGGCTGCGCCAGGCCTGCTGTGATCCGCGCCTGCTGGATGCGCCGGGTGGGGCGGGTGCGCCGGAGTCGGCCAAGCTGGAGTTGCTGATGGATCTGCTGCCGGAAATGGTGATCGAGGGTCGCCGCATTCTGCTGTTTTCGCAGTTTGTCCGCATGCTCGAGCTGATCGAACAGGAGCTGGTCCGGCGCGGCATTGGCTTTGTCAAACTCACCGGACGCACCCGCGACCGGCAGCAGGTGATCGAAGCCTTCCAGCGCGGGGAGGCGCCGGTCTTTCTGATCAGCCTGCGCGCCGGCGGCGTCGGATTGAATCTGACCGCGGCCGACACGGTAATCCACTATGATCCGTGGTGGAATCCGGCCGTGGAGGACCAGGCCACCGACCGCGCCCACCGCATCGGCCAGGACCGGAAGGTCTTCGTCTATCGGCTCTTGACCGAAGGTACGATTGAAGAGCGCGTGCAGCGACTGCAGGCGAGCAAGCGCGAGCTCATCGACGGATTGCTCGGCGGCGGCGGGGCCATGGATCTGGGTCCCGAAGAGCTTGAACTGCTGTTGGGCAGCGCTGAGACGCCGTCGATATCGGGACCATTTTCATGACCTTGCAACAAGTGGCCGCCAAGATCTGGACGGCCCGACCTTGAGCGGAGTTTCGAACATGAACAGCCGATTTTTTCTAGCCCTGCCTGGCCTTTTCTTGCTGCTGCTGGCCAGCGCGCAGGCAGACGATACGATCTCAGGCCATGTCTTTCACGACCTGAACAGTGACGGGCAGCGTCAGCCGGGCGAGCCCGGCATCGCCGGCGTGCTGGTCTCCAACGGCCGCGAGATCGTCGAGACGGCGGCCGACGGCGGCTGGGTGTTGCCGGCGTACCAGGACATGGACGTCAGCGTGGTTCAGCCCAGCGGCTGGCGGGTGCCGGTCGACCAGCGCCGGATTCCGCAGTTTGCCTTCAGCTACAAGGCCGGGGGGACGCCGGAGGCGCTGCGCTTCGGCGGCCTGCCCGATCCCGGCCCGCTACCGGAGACCATCGACTTTGCCCTGCAAGCAGCACCGGCCGGCGAGGCCTTCCGCTGCGCCGTGATCGGCGACAGCCAGACTTACTCCAACCAGGAGGTGGGCTTTTTCCGCGCCAGCGTGGTCGCCGACCTGCTCGACGAGGGCCTGGACGACGGTGACTGCATGATCTACGTCGGTGACGTGGTCGGCGACGATCTGGGCCTGCTCGATCGCTTGCTGGGTGCGGGTGCTGCCGTCGGTGTGCCGCAGTGGCTGGTGTTCGGCAACCACGACCTGGATTTCGACGCCACCGATCCGGCCCACTCGGGCGATTCATGGCGCCGGATGGTCAAGCCCACTTACTACGCCTTCGAGATCGGCCAGGCGACCTTCGTGGTGCTCAACAACGTCGTCTACCCGTGCGGAGAGACCGATGCCGCGCGCCCGGGCCGCGAGTTCTGCCTCGGCGATCGGCCGCGCTACAACGGGCGCGTCCCTCAGACCCAGATGCAGTGGCTGGCCAACCTGCTCGACCATGTCCCGCAGGATCGCCTGATCGTGCTGCTCCATCACGTGCCGCTGGTCTCGTTCAGCGACGCCGACCGGCCCGTGCACCAGACCGACAACACCGCCGAGATTCACGCCCTGCTCGAGGGGCGTCCGGCGCTGTCTCTGGCCGGGCACACGCACACCCTGGAAAACCTCGAGCCCGGCGAGTGGTTCGCCGGCTGGCAGGAAAACGTCGGCGTGGGCCCGCTGCCGTTTCGCCACATCATCGCCGGCGCCGCCTCGGGGGCCTGGTGGCAGGGCAATTTCGACATCGACGGCATTCCCATGGCGCTGCAGCGCATGGGCGGGCCCAAGGGCGTGGTCATGCTCGACTTCGACGGGGTCGACTACCGCGAGCGCTACCGCGGCGCGCGCATGGACCCGCGGCGCGGTCAGTGGGTGTCGCTGAACACGCCGGCGTTTCGGGACTGGCACGAAACCCTGAATGCGTGGATGGAACAGCCGGAAGAAGATCGCGACCCGGTGCCGCCCGTGTCGGTCCACGACTTGCCCGATGAGTTCATGGTCACCCTCGACGACCTGGCCGAAGGGGTGTACCTGACCGCCAACGTCTGGCTCGGCAGCCGATCGACGCGCGTGCGGGCCCGCCTCGGCGAGGGTGAGTGGTTCGAGCTGGAGCGGACCCAGGCCGGGCAAGGGGAGGCGCCGCTGACCGGGTCGCCGTATGCCGATCCCTTTTCGGTTCGGCGCCAGGCCAGCGACGCCCGCCGGGCCATCGTCAGCCGTTCCGGTGAC
>JAWLFD010000292.1:0-2736 GCA_041685745.1 Wenzhouxiangella sp. | reverse complement strand
ATCCTGCCCCGCCTGCAGCAGGCTTCGACCCTGGAGCGCGTCGTCGCCGCACTGCGCGGGCGCAACAAGCGCCGTGCCAGAGCCGCCGCCGAAGCGCTCGAGCGCATCCTCAGCGCGAGCGGCCAGGTCGAGGCCGGCCAGGCCGCTTCCGAGCGGCTGGTGCACGAGGCCGAACAACTGGCGCGGGGCAATTTCAGCGGCGAGCCCGCGAAACTGCTGGAGGATCTGCGCCAGCGCTGGCGCGCGGTGCCCGACCATCCCGAGCCGCTGGCGCGGCGGTTCGACAGCGCGCTTCGGATTGCCGAGGCTGCCCGGCAGCATCGGCCGGCGACGGCGCAGCCGGCCGATCCGACCACCCGGACCCCGGCGGCCGCGCCCGAGCCGCCGGCACCGGACCCCGCGCTGGCCGCCGCCGCCGATCATGTCCGCACCCGGATTCGACGCGGACGACAGGTCGAGCCGACCGAGCTGCTGGCCGCCTGGGACCGGGCCTGGAACGCGCTCGGCGACATCACGCCGGCCGACGAGCAGCTCAAGGAAGACATCCTGCCGCTGCTGCGCGAGCTGCAGGCCCAGATCCAGCAGCGCAACGCTCGAAACAGCGCGAAAGCAACCGCAAAGACCACGCCCCAGGCGGATTTCGAGCCGCGCCTGGACGCCATCGCCGCTACCCTGGAGGCCGGCGACATCGGCCGAGCGCACGCCCAGATCGCCGATCTGCGCCGCGACTTCGATCGTCTGCCGGCGCGCCAGCGACCGCAGTCGGTCGGCGGGCGCCTGCAGCGCATGGAAGGCCGGCTCAAGGAGATGCGCGACTGGCAGCACTGGTCCAACAACAAGATTCGCGACGAACTCATCGCCCAGGTCGAAAGCCTGCCCGAGTCCGGGCAGCATCCCGATGCCATCACCGCCGCGCTCAAGAAAGCCCGTTCGGAGTGGAAGCGACTGGAGGCGCTGGAGATCCTGCCCGGCGACAAGCGCCGCTTTGCCGCGCCTTCCGGGCAGTGGCGGCGCTTCCAGAGCGCCTGCAAAGGGGCGTTCGAGGCCGCCCGGCCGTTTTTCGAAAAGCGCGAGCAGGTCCAGAAGGACAACCTGGAAACGCTGCACGCCTTCATCGAGGCAGGACAGGCGGCAGCCGCCAGCGCCGACAGCAGTTCCGGCGACCTGCTGGGTTTCATGCGCAAGGCCCGCCAGGCCATCCGCCGCATGGATGACCTGCCGCCCAGGTCGCGCGGCGCCTCGGCGGCCGCGCTCAGGGCGCTGATGGACCAGCTGTCCAAGCGCCTGGACGATCTTTTCGAATCGGTCGAATCGAACAAGCGCCGGCTCGTCGCCGAAGCCCGCGCGCTGGCCCATGAAAAAGACCTCAAGACCGCCGTCGACAAGGCCAAGGCGCTGCAGCAGCAGTGGCAGCGCGCCGGTAGCGGCCGGCGCAAGGTCGAGCAGCAGCTGTGGCGCGAATTCCGCGAGCCCATCGATCCGCTGTTCGATAAGCTCAAGGGCGAACAGGGCGAGCGTCGCGAAGCCGACCGGCAGGCACTGGCCGAACTGGAGGCGCTGTGCGTGCAGGCCGAAGAACTGGCCGATGCACCGGAGGCGGAACTCGACGCCGCCCACGGACGTTTCAACGGCCTGCTCCAGCAGTGGCTGCATCAGGATGGACGCCCGGGGCGGCTCAACCAGCGCTTCGAGCGCGCCGAGAAAAAACTGGACCAGCGGCGCAAGGCCCATCAGGATCGCGCGCAGGCCCGCCAGCGTGATCGCCTGTGGAACCTCGCCGACGCCGTGCAGGACCTCTGGGCACGCCGCTGCCGGGGCGAGAGCGGCGACCTCTCCGACCAGGTGCCGGATACGGGCGAGGAGGACGCGTTGAGCGCAGCACTGCTGAGCCGGGCGCGCCGGCTGGCGGCCCCCGAGGTCGACCTCGATGAATTCCATGGCCTGGCCGAAGCCGGTCTGGAAGCCGCCCGCCAGGTTGTGGTGGAGGCGGAGTTTCTGTCCGGCCTCGATACCCCGGAGGCAGACCAGAAACTGCGCATGGATTACCAGGTCAAACGCCTGGCCCGACGAATGAGCGAACGCGAGCGACAACCCGACCTGGCTGCCGAAGCCGCCGATCTGCAGTCGCGCTGGCTGCAGTCCCTGCCCCATCCGCCGTCCGACCACGGCGATCTGCTGCGGCGCTACCGGCGGGCCCGTGAGGTCATCGAAGGCATGGTCGGGGTCGGCTGACCAGCGCTCATGCCTGCGACGAACGCCAGCTCCTCGGCCGGGACGCCTTTCGTCCATCTGCGGCTGCACACCGAATATTCGCTGGAAGACGGCCTGATTCGAATCAACCAGCTGCTCGACCGGGTCGTCGAGCTGGGGATGCCCGCGGTCGCCATGACCGACTGGCACAACCTGTTTGCCCTGGTCAAGTTCTACCGCGCTGCCGTGGCCCGCGGCATCAAGCCCATCGTCGGCGCCGATATCCGGGTCCAGGAGGCCGACCGGCGCGACAAGACCGGCGTGGTCACGCTGCTGGTGCAGGATCGGACCGGCTACCTCAACCTGTGCCGCCTGCTGTCCCGATCCTTTCTGGAAGGCCGCGAGCGCGGCGGCCAGCCGCGGGTCCTCGCCCCCTGGCTGCGCGGCCACAGCGACGGTCTGATCGTCCTGCTCGGCCGCGCATCCAGCGTCGGCGAGGCACTGGTCAACGGTCGAGCCAACCTGGCCGATCAGCGCCTGCAGGAC
>JAWLFD010000059.1:0-11374 GCA_041685745.1 Wenzhouxiangella sp. | reverse complement strand
GCGTTCTACCTGTTCGCCGACTTCAGCGAAGCGATCGCGGCACTCGGCCTGAACGACGACCTTGCGCTGGCCGAATATCTGCTCGAACACGCCGGGGTGGCCTCGGTGCCGGGTACCGCCTTCGGCGCGCCGGGCCATCTGCGACTGTCGTTTGCCTGCGGTCTGGACACGCTGCACGAAGCGGTCGCGCGCATCGACAGGGCCTTGAGCCCGACCGGCTGATCTGAAAATTCCTACAAGCCGTCGCGACAGGCACCGACCTGGCGCGGCGCGGTCTGCCGATTCACGCCCTTGAGCGGGAATTCCACAATGTCGCTGAACCTTCGAATCCTGGAGAAAGCGACATGGGCACAAGCAACCGCGGGATCACCGTACTCGAGTTGATGGTGGTGCTGGCCGTGGCCGCCATCCTGGTGACCGTGGGCGTTCCGGCCATGGCCGATTTCGTCGCCGAGAACCGGGTCGCGGCCAAGACCAACCTGATGATGAGTCACATCCAGTTCGCCCGCCATTCGGCGGTGACCCGAAGAGCCAACGTGGTCGCCTGCCCCAGCGAAGACCAGCTTGCCTGCAGCGGCAGCAATCGCTGGGATCGCGGCTGGATCATCTTCGTCGACCGCGACAACGATCGCCAGCCCGACAGGCCCGAGGACATCCTGCGCGTGGTGCCGCCCGAAGACCGCCTGCTGCTGCACTCGGCCGGGCGCAAGCGGGTCCGCTTCCAGCCCATGGGCGGCGCCTTCGGCACCAATCTGACGATTCGGGTGTGCGATGCCCGCGGCCAGGCCGAGGCCCGGGCCATCGTGGTGTCCAATCCCGGCCGGGTCAGGGTGCGCCGTTCTGTCGATCATGCGGAATGCGAGACCTGAAAGAGGGACTTCCCGGGACAATAGCCGTGCTTCACGCCCGGATTCCGCTCATGCTAAGATTAAAACATGCGTTTAAATCGAACGTTTGATCTTGACTGAGCCGACGACCTGCGATCGCATTCTGGATGCCGCCGAAGCCCTGTTCGCAGAGCAGGGTTTCCATCCGGCCAGCCTGCGCCAGATCACGCAGGCGGCCGGGGTCAACCTGGCCGCGGTCCACTACCACTTCGGCTCCAAGCAGGCGCTGCTGCTGGCGGTATTCCGGCGCCGACTGGACGCGCTCAACCGATCCCGTCTGCAGCGCCTGGAAGAAGCCCTGGGCAAGGCCGAGGGGGCGCAGCTCGAAGACGTCCTGGACGCGTTTGTCTACCCTGCGCTGGCGCTGTCGCGCGGTTCGGACGCCGACGGACACCGCTTCATGCAGCTGCTGATGCGGGCCTTCGCCGACCGCGACGAGGACTTGCACGCGGCCATCAGCAGTGAATACGCGTTCGTCATGCGGCGCTTCGCCGACGCCATCGCCCAGACCCTGCCCGGGCGCGAACCCGACCTGCTGCGCCGGCAGCTGGACTTCATCGTCGGCGCCTTGACCTACACCATGGCCGAAAGCAGCCTGGCCGATACCCGGTCGATTGCCTCAGATCTTGTTCGATTCGCCGCCGCCGGTCTGCGCGGCAGCGGCCAGCGCACCGCATCCACCGATTCCGCCGCTCAAACCGGTGCCCGAAGCACCCTGGAGACTTCATCATGACCTTGAGCTTTCTCTTCGCCCTGATCATCGGCCTGCTGGCCCTGGCCTACCTGCGCGCACCGGCCTGGAGCGCAGCAGCCCTGTCGGCGCTCGGCCTGGCCGCGGCACCCGCTGCCGGTGCCGGCTGGCCGGTGACCGTGGTGCTTGCCGCCTCGACCATCGTGTTTGCGCTGCTGGCGGTCCATCCGCTGCGGCGAGCGCTGGTTTCGGCGCCGCTGTTTTCCTGGTTCAAGACCGTGCTGCCGGCCATGTCGGCCACCGAAAAGGAAGCGCTGGACGCCGGCACGGTGTGGTGGGATGCCGAGCTGTTTTCGGGTCGGCCGAACTGGAAGACACTGTTCGACATGCCGCCGCCGCGCCTGAGCGAGGAAGAGCAGGCGTTCATCGACGGACCCGTCGAGGAGTTGTGCGCCATGCTCGACGACTGGCAGATCAACCGCGAGCTCAAGGACCTGCCGCCCGAGGCCTGGCAGTTCATCCGCGAGAAGCGCTTTTTGAGCATGATCATCCCCAAGCAGTACGGCGGTCTGGACTTCAGCGCCCAGGGCAACGCGGCGGTGGTCACCAAGATCTCCACCCGCAGCCTGACTGCCGCGGTCAGCATCATGGTGCCCAACTCGCTCGGCCCCGGTGAGCTGCTGATGCATTTCGGCACCGACGAGCAAAAGGACCACTACCTGCCGCGCCTGGCCCGCGGCGAGGAAATCCCCTGCTTTGCCCTGACCTCTCCCCAGGCCGGATCCGACGCGGCTTCGATGCCCGATGAAGGCGTGGTCTGCAAGAAGACCATCAACGGCGAGGAAGTGCTCGGCCTGTCGGTCAGCTGGGACAAGCGCTACATCACCCTGGCGCCGGTCGCCACCGTGCTCGGCCTGGCCTTCAAGACGCGCGACCCGGACGGGTTGCTCGGCGGCAAGGAACACCTGGGCATCAGCTGCGCGCTGATCCCGACCAGTACCCCGGGGGTGGAAATCGGCAGCCGTCACCTGCCCGGCGGCAGCCTGTTCATGAACGGTCCGACCCGGGGCAAGGACGTCTTCATCCCCATGGACTGGCTGATCGGCGGGCGCGAGCGCATCGGCCAGGGCTGGCGCATGCTGATGCACTGCCTGGCGGCCGGACGAGCCATCTCGCTGCCGGCCCAGGGCGTGGCCGGCGGCAAGGCCGCCACCATGCTGACCGGCGCCTATGCGCGCATCCGCTACCAGTTCAAGCAGCCCATCGGTCACTTCGAAGGCATCGAGGAGCCGCTGGCCCGCATCGGCTCGGAAGCCTACCGCATGGAGGCCGCCCACAAGCTCACCCTGAGCGCGCTGGATCGCGGCGACAAGCCGGTCGTGCTGTCGGCCATTCTCAAGGCCTACCTCACCGAAGCCAACCGACGGGTCATCAACGACGCCATGGACGTCCACGGCGGCAAGGCCGTGGTCGAAGGCCCCGGCAACTACCTGTCGATGAACTACCAGGCGCTGCCGGTCTCGATCACCGTCGAGGGCGCCAACATCCTGACCCGGTCCATGATCGTGTTCGGCCAGGGCGCGATTCGCTGCCACCCCTACCTGTTGAAAGAGATGACCGCCGCCACCGACAACGACCTGTCGGGCTTCGACAAGGCGCTGTGGGCCCATGTCGGCTTTCTGATCTCCAACGCCGTGCGCGCCCCCGTGCTGGCCCTGACCGGTGCCCGGATCAGCCCCAGCCCGGTGACCGGACCGACCGCCCGCTACTACCGCCAGATCAACCGGCTGAGCGCGGCGTTCACCTTTACCGCCGATCTGTCCCTGCTGATCCTGGGCGGCAAGTTCAAGTTCGCCGAGAAGCTGTCCGGCCGTTTTGCCGATGCCCTGGCCAACCTGTACCTGGCCTCGGCGACGCTGCGCCGCTTCGAGGACGACGGCAGGCCAGAGGAAGACCTGGCCGTGCTCCAGTTTGCCGTGCAGGACAGCCTGAACAAGGTTGAAGAAGCGCTCTACGGGGTCTATCGCAACTTCCCGATTCCCGCGCTGGGGCCGATCCTGCGCCTGCTCAATTTCCCGCTGGGTCGGCGCAACGTGCCGGCCGACGACCGCACCGGGCGCCAGATCGCTCGCCAGCTGCTGGAAAAAAGCACCACCCGCGAACGCCTGATTGCCGGCGTCTACGTGTCAACCGAAGAGGACGGGACCGGCATCGTGCTCAAGGCCTTCGACGCCGTCCTCAAGGCCGAGCCGGCCGAACACGCCCTGCGCAACGCGCTCAAGGTGGTACCCAGTCCGTCGAACGTGCACGCGGTGACGGCCAAGGCGGTCAAGGCCGGGGTCATCACCGAGGACCAGGCCGCAGACCTGATCCGCGCCCAAGAGCTCAGCGCCCGGGTGATCGCGGTCGACGAATTCACACCGGAGCAACTGGGCAATGCGCCCTCCGAGGCCCCGAGACTGGCCGCTGCCGGTTAAACCCTATTCTCATGAATCATCTGCAACTTACTTTAAAATGAAGGAAAACTGATGACTGACCACAAGCTACTGGTGCGCCGGGCCGCGGTGCTCGGCGCCGGCGTGATGGGCGCCCAGATCGCCGCCCACCTGACCGCCGCCGGGATTCCGGTCGACCTCTACGACCTGCCCTCCGACGACAAGCAGCGCTCGAAGATCGCCGGCGGGGCCGTTCAGAACCTGCTCAAGCTCAAGCCCGCCCCGCTGGCAAGCAAGGACCTGGCCGCCTTCATCACCCCGCGCAACTTCGAGGACGACCTGGAACAGCTCGAGCACTGCGACTTCATCATCGAAGCCATCGTCGAACGGATGGATATCAAGAAGTCGCTGTACGAGAAGATCGGCCCGCACATCCATGCCGATGCCTTTTTCGTCACCAATACCTCGGGCCTGTCGATCACCGAACTGGCCGGCGTGGTCCCGGATTCGCTCAGGGATCGCTTCTGCGGCGTGCATTTCTTCAACCCGCCGCGCTACATGCACCTGGTGGAACTGATCCCGCACCCCGGCACCGACGGCAAGGTGCTCGATCTGCTCGAGGACTTCCTGACCCGCAACCTGGGCAAGGGGGTGGTGCGCTGCCGCGACACCGCCAACTTCATCGCCAACCGGGTCGGCGTGTTCACCATGTGGTCGACCATGCATCACGCCCAGCGCCTGGGGCTTGGCTTCGACACCGTCGACGCCCTGACCGGCCCGGCCATCGGGCGGCCCAAGAGCGCAACCTTCCGCCTGGCCGACGTGGTCGGCCTGGACACCATGGCCAACGTGATCCGAACCATGGACGCCAAGCTGGGAGACGATCCCTGGCACGCGTTGTTCCAGGCCCCCGACTGGCTGGACAAGCTGATCGAGGCCGGTGCCCTGGGACAGAAGGCCGGGGCCGGCGTGTTCCGCAAGGAAGGCAAGGAGATCAGGGTCTTCGACCCGCAAACCGGTGACTACCGGGCCACGGACTACAGCGTGCGCGACGAGGTCAAGGCGATTCTGGCCATCAAGGACCCGGGCGAGAAGCTGGCCGAACTGGCCAAGTGCGAGTATCCCGAAACCGAATTCCTGTGGGCCATCCACCGCGACCTGTTCCACTACTGCGCCTACCACCTGGGCGAAATCGCCGAGTCGGCGCGCGAGATCGACCTGGCCATGCGCTGGGGCTACGGCTGGAATCTCGGACCCTTCGAGCAGTGGCAGGCCGCCGGCTGGCAGCGGGTGGCCGAACTGATCCAGGCCGACGTCGACGCCGGCAGGACCGGGGTCGAAGCACACCTGCCCAAGTGGGTCAGCCAAATCGACGGCGCTCACGGCCCCGGAGGTTCCTGGTCTGCCGCCGAGGGCGCAGTCAGCCCGCGGCCCGATCTGCCGGTCTACCAGCGCCAGTATCAGCCCGTGCGCCTGATCGGCGAGGCTTCGCACGACGGCCAGACCGTTCACGAAACCGACGCCGTTCGCCTGTGGACGTGGCACGACGATATCCTGATTGCCAGCCTCAAGAGCAAGATGGGCGTCATCGACACCGGCGTGGTCGACGGGCTCAACGAAGCGCTCGACAAGGCCGAAGCCGGGTTCGAGGGCCTGGTCATCTGGCAGCCGAAAGGCCCCTTCTCGGCCGGCGCCAACCTGAAGGCGGCCGCCGAGGCCATCCAGCGCGGCGATTACGACAGCGTCCGCGCGCTGGTCAAGGGCTTCCAGGAAGTCAATCTGCGCATGCGCTACGCCGGCGTCCCGTCGGTGGCGGCCGTGCGCGGCCTGGCCCTGGGCGGCGGACTGGAACTGGCCATGCACGCCAGCCGTCGCGTCGCCCACCTGGAAAGCTACATGGGCCTGGTCGAGGCCGGCGTCGGCCTGCTGCCGGCCGGCGGCGGACTGGCCACGCTGGCGCTGCAGGTCAACGCCGACGTTGCCGCCGGCGACACCTGGCCGCTGCTGGAAAAACGCTACAAGCAGATCGCCATGGGCCAGGTTGCAGGCTCGGCCATGGAGGCCAGAGAGATGGGCTACCTGCGCCCCGAAGACCTGATCGTGCTGCACGAGCACGAACTGTTGCACGCCGCCCACGGCGTGATCGGCTCGCTGACCGCGGCCGGCTACCGCCCGCCCCTGCCCGACCGGACCTTCCCCGCCGCCGGCGATGTCGGCATCGCGACCATGAAGATGCTGCTGGTCAACATGCTCGAGGGCCATTTCATCTCCGAACACGACTTCGAGATCGGCTCGCGCATCGCCACCGCCATCTGCGGCGGCGAAATCGATCGCGGCACCCCGGTCAACGAGCGCTGGCTGCACCACCTCGAGCGCGAACACTTCCTGGAGTTGTGCGCCATGCCGAAAACGCAGGAGCGGATCGGGCATATGTTGAAAACCGGCAAGCCATTGAGGAATTGATACCATGAGTGACGCTTATATCGTTTCCGCCGTCCGCACCCCGGTTGCCCGGGCGTTCAAGGGCGGCTTTCGCAACGTTCGTCCCGACGATCTGCTGGCCCATGCCCTGAAACACGCCCTGGCCGAAGTGCCCGGTCTTGACCCCGGCCGGGTCGAGGACGTGATCGTCGGCTGCGCCATGCCCGAGGCCGAGCAGGGCATGAACGTCGCCCGCATCGGCGCCCTGCTGGCGGGCCTGCCCGACAGCGTGCCGGGCGTGACCGTCAATCGCTTCTGCTCGTCGGGTCTGCAGACCATCGCCATGGCCGCCGACCGGATTCGCCTGGGCGAAGCCGACGTCATGATCGCCGCCGGCACCGAGACCATGACCATGGTCCCGATGATGGGCCACAAGGTGGCCATGAACCCGAAGGTGTTCGACGACAACGAAAACGTCGCGATTGCCTACGGCATGGGCATCACGGCAGAGAAAGTCGCGCAGAAATGGAACGTCAGCCGGGCCGACCAGGATGCGTTCGCCTACCGCTCGCACCAAAAGGCGATCGCGGCCATCGACGGCGGCGAGTTCACCGAGATCCGGCCCTATACCGTCACCAGCCGCGTGCCCGACCCGAGGACCGGCCAGGTGCGTGAGATCGAGACGGTGATCGACACCGACGAGGGGCCGCGGCGCGATACCACCCCGGAAGCCCTGGGCAAGCTCAGAACCGTGTTCGACGCCAGGGGCTCGGTCACCGCCGCGACCAGCTCGCAGATGTCGGACGGGGCCGGGGCGCTGGTGCTGGTTTCCGAGCGCGTGCTCAATGAGCTCAACCTCAAGCCGCTGGCGGTCTTCCGCGGTTTTTCGGTCGCCGGGGTGCCCGCGGAAATCATGGGCATCGGCCCGATCGAAGCGATCCCGAAGGTACTCAAGCAGACCGGGGTTTCGAAGGACGACCTGGACTGGATCGAACTCAACGAAGCCTTCGCCGCCCAGTCATTGGCGGTCATGCGAACCGTGGAACTCGATCCCGACAAGGTCAATCCGCTGGGCGGCGCCATTGCGCTTGGGCATCCGCTGGGCGCGACCGGGGCCATCCTGGCCGCCAAGCTGGTCCACGGCCTGCAGCGCCGGCAGCAGCGCTACGGCATGGTGACGATGTGCATCGGCACCGGCATGGGCGCGGCCGGGATTTTCGAGCGGGTCTAGAAAACCGCAGCTCAGCGATCGAAACGGGTCGGCGCCGTGCCGGCCCGTTTTGCTATTGAAGCTCGCGAACTTCCACCCCGCCAGCCTCCCAGCGCGGGTCGTGCGCCGCCTCGACGCTGTCACGGGCTCGGTCCCACATCACCCCGTGCATGTTGCCCCAGGGCCGGGCCCGCACTGAGACCTCGTGCCCCAGCGCTTCGAGTTCCGCGATTTCTTCTTGGCTGAGCACGTTACGCTCCAGCGAGATCTCGTCGGGCTGGTACTGGTGGTGAAAGCGCGGCAGTGCGACCCAAGAATCGGGCCCGTTGCCGTCGATGAAGTCGAGGATACCCAGCAGCACCATGGTGATGATGCGCGAGCCGCCCGGGGTACCGAGCACGGCCACGCGGTCCTCGGATCTGACGATGGTCGGGCTCATCGAGGACAGCATGCGCTTGCCCGGTTCGATGGCGTTGGCATCAAAGCCGATCAGACCGTATTCGTTCGGCACGCCCGGGGCAGCGGAGAAATCATCCATCTCGTTGTTGAGCAAAACGCCGGTGCCCGGCGGCACGAACGCTGAGCCGTAGGGCAGATTGATCGTCAGGGTGGCCGAGACCATGTTGCCCTCGGCGTCGATCAATGAAAAATGGGTGGTGTTGTCGCTTTCGGGCAGCAGCGAGGGATCAGCCGCCAGCGCGGCCGACGGCGTGGCCCGATCCATGCGGATTCCGGCTCGCAAGCCCGCGGCATAAAACGGATCAAGCAGCATATCGATCGGCATGTCGACAAAGTCCGGATCGCCCAGGTAGAGCGCGCGGTCGCGGTAGGCCCGGCGCATGGCCTCCGACAGCAGGTGAATGCGCTCTACTCGATCGAGGGCCGCCAGGTCGAACGGTTCGATCAGGTTGAGAATCTGGGCGATGGCGACCCCGCCGGATGACGGCGGCGGGGCCGAGATCAGTTCGTAGCCACGGTAGTCGGTGCGGATCACTTCGCGTTCGGCCACCTGGTAGCCGGCCAGATCGTCCAGCGACCAGATCCCGCCGGCGGCGTTGGTTCCCGCCACCAGATTCTCGGCCACCGCCCCGCGGTAAAACCCGTCAAAGCCTTCTTCGGCCACCGCCTTCAGGGTCTCGGCCAGATCGGGCTGACGAATCAGCGCGCCGGTTTCCGGAACCTGGCCACCGGGCATGAAGATCTCGGCGGTTTCCGGGAAACGCAGCATGACGTGGGCGCGAAAATTGAGCAGGGTCTGATACTTGTAGTCGACCGGAAAGCCTTCCTCTGCGAGTCGAATGGCCGGCCCCAGCAGCTCGGCCAGCGGCAGCGTCCCGTAGCGTTCGGCCAGGTGGACCCAGGCTGCCGGCGCGCCGGGGATGCCGGCCGAGAGCGGGCCGTTGATCGCCAGATCGCGGTTCACGCCGCCGTCCTCGTCCAGGTACATGTCGCGGCTGGCCGCGCCCGGCGCCGTTTCGCGCCCGTCGACCATGATCGAAAAATCATCCTCGGCCCGGTGCAGCAGCCAGAAGCCGCCGCCGCCGATACCCGACGAAGCCGGCTCGACCACCGCCAGGGCGGCCGAGACCGCCACGGCGGCATCGAAGGCGTTTCCGCCCTGCCCCAGAATCTCCATCCCGGCCTCGGTGGCCAGTTCATGGGCGCTGGAGACCGCCGCCCGCCCCGGCGCAGCGGCAGCCGGCTGCGCGCACAGCAGCACGACCAAGAAGAGAGCGGCCATCGAAGCCCGTTGACGCTGGTAGTTCATGTCGTCACCTCTGCGGCCGCCAGGGGCCGGCGGATATGAGTCAGAGACTGTAGCGCTCGCGCAGCGCCTCGGCAACGCATGGATGGACGAACTTGCGCACATCGCCGCCGAGCCGGCCGATTTCCTTGACCAGGGTGGAGGAGATGAAGCTGTGCTCTTCGTCCGGCGTCAGGAACATGGTCTCCACGTCGATCGCCAGGTGGCGGTTCATCGAGGCCAGCTGAAACTCGTACTCGAAGTCCGAAACCGCGCGCAGGCCGCGCAGGATCACGCCGGCCCCGCGCTCGGCGACGAAATCGGCCAGCAGGCAGTCGAACCCGACCACCTCGACGTTGGCCACGCCGGCCTCGGCCAGGACATGACGGGACAGGTCGATGCGCTGCTGCAGGTCGAACGCCGGCTGCTTGTGCGGACTTTCGGCGATCGCAACAACCACCAGCGAGAAGATGCGCGAGGCCCGCGCGACCAGGTCGGTATGGCCGTTGGTCAAGGGGTCGAAGGTTCCCGGATAGATGGCGATGCTGTAATCGATCGCGGAAGCGGTCATGGTCTGAGGATTCCGTGGGTCGCGGCCCGGGATTATACCGTCCGCTCCAGGAGTGTCAGGACCACCTCGCCCAGTCGCTTCTGCCGCAGCACGTCGAGTCCGTCCGGCCAACGGGCAGGCAGCTGGTCCGGGGCGGATTCGACGTAGACAAGCGCGTTGGCGGACAAACAGTCCGGGCGCTCGGCCAGGACGGCGAGCGCCGAGCCCAGCAGCGTCGAACCGAAAGGCGGGTCGATGAGAACCAGACCGAATGCCTCGCGCTGCGCCTGCAGCCAGGCCAGCGCATCCGCCTCGACCAGGCTGACAGCCTCCGACCCCGGCCAGGTCAGCGGTCCCTCGCGCAGCGCCCGGGCGGCGACCGCATCACGCTCGACCAGGACCACCCGCGAGGCCCCGCGCGAGGCCGCCTCCAGCCCCAGGGCGCCGCTGCCGGCGAACAGGTCCAGCACGCGGGCGCCGACGATGCGCGGCCCGATCCAGTTAAACAGCGTCTCGCGCGCGCGGTCGCCCGTGGGGCGCAGCCCGGGGCGGTCCGCAACGCTGATTTTGCGCCCGCGCCACCGCCCGGCGATGATGCGTATTTTTCCGGTCATGGTGCTAGCATACCGGCTTATGTTCTCGATCTTTCGTCGCAAGAAATCCGGTCAAGGCGTTGAAAAAACGCCCGTGCGACCCGTTGAAAAATCCGGCGTCGACCCGCTCGAGGCCAGGCTGGCGCGCACCCGCTCCAGCCTGGGCGGCCTGTTCGGCCTGATCGCCGGGGCCAGCCGCATCGACGAGGCCCTGATCGAGGAGATCGAGACCACGCTGCTGACCTCCGACATGGGCATTGGCGCGACCACCCGGATCATCGATCGCCTGCGCGAGGGCATCGCCAGGGGCGTCGTCTCCGGGCCGGCCCAGGTTCTGCCGGCAGTGCAGGCAGAGCTGTACGACCTGATCGAGCCGGCCGAGCAGTTCCTGGCCGTCGATCCGACCAGGAAACCGTTCGTGATTCTCATGGTCGGGGTCAACGGGGTCGGCAAGACCACCACCATCGGCAAGCTGGCCCGGCGCTACATGGACGAAGGCCTGTCGGTGATGCTGGCCGCCGGCGATACCTTCCGCGCCGCCGCGGTCGAGCAGCTCAAGGCCTGGGGCGAGCGCAACGGCGTGCCCGTCGTTGCCCAGCAGTCCGGCGCCGATACCGCCGCGGTGATCTACGATGCCCTGCACTCGGCCAAGGCGCGCGGCATCGATGTACTCATCGCCGACACCGCCGGCAGACTGCATACCCAGAGCCACCTGATGGACGAACTGGCCAAGGTCCGGCGCGTGATCAAGAAGATCGACCCGGACGCTCCGCACGAGACCATGCTGGTGGTCGACGCCGGCACCGGTCAGAACGCGCTTGCCCAGGCCCGCCAGTTCAACGA
>JAWLFD010000291.1:0-2765 GCA_041685745.1 Wenzhouxiangella sp. | reverse complement strand
GCGCTTCTGGCTGATCAGGATATAGATCGGAATCCACAGCCAGATCGCGGCACCGATCCAGTACAGCAAACCCGCCAGCAGACCGTGACCGATGAAGGTCGCATTGTCCAGCAGGTCACGCAGCAGCGCGATCGGATACAGCGCGACCAGGCTCAGAAAGAGAAAAGCATGGTTGTGCACCTGCAGCAGCAGATGCTCGATGTAGTAACGCTTGGCGAACAGGTAGAAAAGCCCGACCAAGGCCGAAAACAGCGGCAGGATCACGAACATGGTCTGCGGCAGCATGCCGGCGGCGGTGCGCACGAGTCGGGCCGGATTGCGCGCCGCCTCCCGGACGTTGCTTTCCATCAGGCCGATCTGCCGGTTCAGCCAGGCGTTCGCGGCTTCGCCCAGCCAGGCGATCTGCAGCGGGTTGTCTTCCGGATGCCACGGCTGGGCCCCGAAATGCAGGAAGCTGGCCTCGGCCTCGCCCAATTCGGCATTGGCCTGCGAGTAGTCGACGGTGCCGACCACGAAGCTGACCACCAGAAACGCGAGGATGCTGGCGACCAGGTAAAGCCGCACCGGCGGCGTGTAGCGCGCCCGACGTCCCTGCACGTATTCGCTGGACAGAAATCCGGGCTGCAGCAGCAGGCACTTGAGCGTGCGCCACATGCGCGAATCGTAGTACAGCGTTTCGGCGGCCAGGTCCCCGATCAGGCCGGGCAGGGCGCGGATGAACGATTTTCGGGGCTGACCGCAGCGATGGCAGTAGCGACCCTGCAGCGCGGTTCCGCAGTTGTCGCACAGGGATCTCGGTCGCGCGGCCTCTGTGCCAGCCGAGCCGTTGTCAAGTGCTTGCATGGATGGGTCCGACGGTTGACAATGCCGCTCCCCGCTTGATCAGGATCCCGCCGAGTATATGCCAGCGCCTTCGGATTCGCCCGGTCTGCGCCACGAGGTGCGCCGCACGCTGGTGCTTGCCGCGCCGCTGGTGATCGGCCAGCTGACCAACTTCGGCATGAACTTCGTCGACACCGTCATGGCCGGGCGCATCGGCAAGGTGGATCTTGGCGCGATCGCGGTCGGCTCGTCGATCTGGGCGGCGGGTTTCCTGTTCACCCTGGGCGTGCTGCTGGCGGTTTCGGCGACCGTGTCCCAGCTCGACGGCGCCGGCCGGCCGCGTCAGGCCGGCGAGTTCACGCGCCAGGCGCTGTGGCTGGCGCTGGCGCTGGCCACCGGACTGATCGTCCTGGCGCTGAGCGCGGGGCGGGTCATGGACGCCCTGGAGGTCGAGCCCGCGGTGGCAGAACTGGCCATGGGCTACCTGCGCGCCATTGCCTGGGGCGCGCCGGCGCTTGTGCTGATGCTGACCCTGCGGTTTTTCTCCGAGGGCATGGGTCATACCCGGCCGACCATGTACGTGGGCGTGCTGGGTATTGCCTGCAACATCCCGCTGAACTGGATGCTGATGTTCGGCAACCTGGGATTTCCCGCGCTGGGGGCGGTCGGCGCCGGATGGGCTACCGCCATCGTGCTGTGGCTGCAGCTGTTTCTCATGATCGTCTGGATTGCCTGGCGTCCGCAGTATCGGCCATTCGACGTGTTCGGGCGTTTCAGTGCGCCCAACCCACGCGAAATCGTCGCCCTGCTCAAGGTCGGTCTGCCGATCGGCTTCATGGTCTTGATGGAAGGCGGGCTGTTCGCCGCCTCCGCCCTGCTGGTCGGCATTCTCGGCGCCTTGCCGGTGGCCGCCCACCAGGTCGCGATGAACTACACCGGGCTGGTGTTCATGGTGCCGCTGGGTCTCGCCGGTGCGATCACGGTCCGGGTCGGCAACGCCATCGGGCGTGGCGACCCGGTCGGTGCGCGCCGGGCCGGCCTGGTCGGCATCGGTATCGCTCTGGTCTTTGCGGTTTGCTCGGCCACCGTGATCGTGGCGTTTCCCGAGGCGATCGTTCGACTGTACACCACGGATCCGGAAGTGATCGCCCTGGCGGCCAGCCTGCTGCTGTATGCCGCGATCTTTCAGATCTCCGACGGTCTGCAGGTCGCCGCCGCCGGCGCGCTGCGCGGGATGAAGGATACCCGGATCCCGATGTTCTACAGCGTGTTCGCCTACTGGATGATCGGCATGAGCGTGGGCTGGTGGCTGACGTTTCGGGCCGAGTGGGGTCCGGCCGGCATGTGGGTGGGTATCCTGACCGGCCTGAGCGTGGCGGCCGTGCTGCTCACGGCGCGTTACTGGCGTCTTTCACGGCGCATGACCGAGTTCTCCGGTGTGCAGGGGTGACCATAGGCACATTGTGCCGCTCACGTACTGGGCATAGAATCCCCGGAGTTCCCGCCAGTCTCCGACCGATACCATGAACTCTTCCCGGCAGCCCAATATCCTCATTCGCCTCTGGCTCGGCTTCTGGCGCAGCGTTACCGCGCTGCGCATCGGGGTGTTCAACGTGCTGTTCCTGCTCGTCCTGGCGCTGATCATCGGCGTCCTGCTGCGCGGCGGCGAGCAGCTGATCGTCGAATCCGATACCACCCTGATTGTCGATCCCAAGGGCTTTCTGGTCGAAGAGTACACGGGCACGCCCATCGAGCGCGCCCTGAACGAGGCCCTGGGCGAGGAGGTCGGCGAAACCCGTTTGCGCGACATCCTGTCGGCCCTGCAGCGCGCCGCGGAAGATGATCGCATCACCCAGCTGCTGGTCAGCACCGATGACCTGATCGGCGTCTCTCCCGGCGTCATGCTCGAACTGCAGGAAGCCTTCGCCGAGTTCCGCAAAAGC
>JAWLFD010000290.1:0-2767 GCA_041685745.1 Wenzhouxiangella sp. | reverse complement strand
GCCGATGCCGATGGGCGAAAGCGCATACAACAGAATCGCGTTGGGCGGCTGCCAGTACAGCGTCCAGCCCACGATGAAAACGCTGGATCCGATCATGGCCCAGGCGGTCGCGCGCCGGTAAGGCGTGTTCAGCGCGGTCAGGTCGCGCTTTTCTTGCAGCACGCCGAAACCATGACTGAGAATGCCGCCGGTGACCAGCGCCAGGTAGCCCAGGAATATCAGGAAAGACCAGCCGGCTGGATCGGCCGATATCGAGTGTCCCTCCAGTAATGCCCGCAGCGAATGCAGCACGACGGCCAGCCCGGCCGCCGCGACCACGATCATCGCCGAGTAGCGAAAGACCTTGCCGGCCGCGCGGTGCAACGAGCCACCCTTGTGCGCGAAGACCGGCACCCAGAACGCGGCCAGCCCGATGAAGCCGACGACGATGTGAGTCCAGCGGTTGAGATCCAGAAACATGTCCATGGATTGATCCTTTTCGGGTGCCCGGATTGGTATATAACTTTTGATATACAAGTTCGTTTCTGGTGTCAACTGTGGGGTCGCCTGATGGCCCTGCGTCGGACCGAGGCAAACGCTCCTGCCTGGACCGCCGGCCGGGATCGGCCGAGTTTATGCACTACGATCCGGGTCAAGGTGCGTTATCGACCAAGGTAAACTGGTGGTGAAGGGCTCGATGGTCGTGACGGAGTTTCGCGGCGATGCAAGGCAAGCAGTCTCCTGAACACCGGCAGCCGCCACCCGATTCCGGTGGCGGCGTGGTCTTCCGAATGCGCGGCGTCACCAAGGTGTACCGGGTTGGTCAGAACGTTGTGCACGCGCTTCGCGGCGTCGATCTCGAGCTGCACGACGGCGAGCTGCTGGTGCTGCTGGGCGCGTCCGGCAGCGGCAAATCGACGCTTCTCAATATCATGGGCGGACTCGACTCGGCCACCGAAGGTTCGGTGCGCTACCGCGGGCTGGAACTGTGCGGCGCCGACGACTCGGCCTTGACCGAATTCCGGCGCAGGAACGTCGGTTTCGTCTTCCAGTTCTACAACCTGATTCCCAGCCTGACCGCGCGCGAAAACGTCGCCATCGTGACCGAGATTGCAGACGATCCGATGCGCCCGGACGATGCACTGGCGCGCGTCGGCCTGAAAGATCGGGGCGATCACTTTCCCGCGCAGTTGTCCGGCGGCGAACAGCAGCGTGTCGCAATCGCGCGCGCAATTGCCAAGCAACCGGCGGTACTGCTGTGCGACGAGCCGACCGGCGCGCTCGATTCGAAAACCGGCATCAAGGTGCTGCAGGCCCTGGAGCGCGTCAACCGCGACCTCGGCACCGCAACTGCGATCATCACCCACAACGCCGCGATCGGTGAAATGGCTGATCGCGTCGTCCACCTGAGCGACGGGCGGATTGCCGAAACCCGGACCCATTCCGAGCGTGCCAGGCCCGAGAGCCTGAGCTGGTAGCCGTGCGCGCGCTCAATCTGAAGCTGCTTCGCGACCTGTGGCTGATGCGCGCCCAGGGGCTTGCGATCGCGCTGGTGATCGCCGGCGGTGTTGCCACCTGGGTGATTTCGCACTCGACCATCGACTCGCTGGACAACTCTCGCCGGGTGTTCTACCAGGATTACCGCTTCGCCGAGGTGTTCGCCTCGCTCAAGCGCGCACCGCGCTCGGTGCTTCGCCAGATCGGAGAAATCGACGGCGTGATTGCGCTGAGCGGCCGCATCCGGATCACGGCCTCGATCGAGGTCGCCGCCTTCGACGAGCCGATCGAAGGACTGATCACCTCGATTCCGGATCGCGGACAGCCGGAGCTCAACCGGGTTTTTCTAAAGGCCGGCCAGTTGCCGGACGTCGAGCGACCCGGCGAGGTGGTGGTTGCCGAAAGCTTTGCCGAAGCGCACGGTCTGGCGCCGGGCGACGGCATCGAGGCCGTCATCCGGGGACGCGCGACCGAGCTGCGCATCAGCGGCATAGGGCTTTCGCCCGAATTCGTCTACCAGATTCAGCCTGGCTCGCTGTTTCCCGACCACCGTCGCTATGCCGTGATGTGGATGCGTCGCGACGGGCTCGAGCGGGCCGCCGATATGGACGGCGCATTCAACGACGTGGCGCTGATCACCCGGCGCGGCACCAGCCTGGCATCCGTGATCGAGCGCCTCGATACCATCCTGGCGCGCTGGGGCGGGATCGGTGCGATCAGCCGAGAAGACCAGACCTCGCACAGTTACCTGGACGAGGAGATGGACCAGCTGCGGGCCATGGCGCGGATCGTGCCGGTGATTTTCCTCGGGGTTGCGGCCTTTTTGCTCAACATCGTCATCCACCGCCTGGTCGGCATGCAGCGTGACCAGATTGCAATCCTGAAGGCTTTCGGGTATCGCAATCGGACGATCGCACTGCATTTCTGCGCGCTGGTTCTGCTGATCGCGGTCGTCGGCATCGTTCCCGGAGTTGCCGCTGGCGCCTGGATGGGCCACGGGCTTGCATCCATCTATCGCGAATTCTTCCGCTTTCCGCAGCTGTATTACGAGGTCGCCCCGGCGGTCATCGCCGGCGCCGCGCTGATTACCGCGAGCGCGGCCTTGATCGGCACCGGGCGCGCGCTGTGGCAGGCCTTCCGGCTCCAGCCGGCCGAGGCCATGCGCCCGGAGCAGCCGCGCGGCTTCAAGCTCGGCCTGGCCGAGTGGCTGCCGCCGTTGCGGCGCATGAGCCAGCCCAGCCGCATGATCATTCGCAATCTCGAGCGGCGTCCGCTCAAGGCCCTGCTGGCC
>JAWLFD010000289.1:0-2773 GCA_041685745.1 Wenzhouxiangella sp. | reverse complement strand
TAAAAAGACCGGCGACGGCTTGGCGCAGGGTCGCCGGGTTTGCGGGCGCGTGATGCCCCTGCCTTAGCTGCCGGCTGAACTCGGAGTGCCCTGACCGGCCTCATCGCCGCTTTGCTTGCCGACCGACCGATCCCGGGCCAGGTACAGGTAGATCGCCGGCACCACGAACAGGGTAAACGCGGTCCCGACCGTCATTCCGGAGGCAATCACCAGGCCGATGGCAAAACGCGAACCGGCACCCGGGCCGGCGGCGATCAGAAGCGGAATCATCGCCAGCACCGTGGCCGCGGTGGTCATCAGGATCGGTCGCAGGCGAATGGACGTCGCCTCTTCGATCGCTTCTCGCTTGCTCTTGCCTTCGTCCTGGAGCTGGTTGGCGAACTCCACGATCAGGATGCCGTGCTTGGCAATCAGCCCGATCAGGGTCAGCAAGCCCACCTGGGTGTAGATGTTCAGGCTGGTCAGACCCAGCGAGACGAAGATCAGCGCACCGGCGATACTCATCGGCACGGTGACCAGCATGATGACCGAATCGCGGAAGGACTCGAACTGGGCAGCCAGCACCAGGAAGATCACGATCAGGGCAAAGAAGAAGGTCACGACCAGCTGCTGGCCTTCGGTCTTGAACTGGCGACTCTGGCCGGCGTAGTCCACGCTGTAGGTGCGCGGCAGGATCTCGGCCGCCGCGTCTTCGAGAATGCCCAGGGCCTCGCCCAGGCTCACGCCCGGTCGCGGCACACCCGTGATGGTCACCGCGTTGAGCTGCTGGAAGCGCTTGAGCTGCTGCGGCTGGACCGAGGGTTCCAGGTCGATCAGCCCGGCCATGCGGACCAGCTCACCGTCGCGGTTGCGGGTATAGAAATCCCCGACCTGCTCCGGGGTCAGGCGCGCGGCGCGCTGGACCTGGGGGATGACGCGGTAGGAGCGATTGTCCATGGCGAAACGGCCGACGAAGCCGCCCGACAGCATGGTCGCCAGGTCGCCGGAAACCTGGGCCATGTCCACCCCCATCAGCGCGGCCTGGTCGCGATCGACCCGGATGTCCTGCTGCGGACGATCGATGTCGAGATCGGAGTTGACGAAGATGAAGCGGCCGGACTCCATGGCCTTTTCCATCAGCTGATCGGCGAAGCCTTCCAGGTTTTCGAACGAGTCGGTCGAGCCGATCACGAACTCCACCGGCGGCCCGCCGCCGCCCGGTGCGGGCAGATCCGGCGGTACCACGACGAAGGATTGCAGGCCGGGAATCCGGTTGACGAACGGCTGGACGGTTTCTTCCAGCAGTTGATGCGTGCCGACGTCACGCTCGTCCCAGGGCTTGAGAACGATGCCCGAAATGGCCTGGTTGGTCGCCCCGATCTGGCCGCCGCCGAAGCCGTTGATCAGGAAGATCCCCTCGATCGCCTCGGTCTGCTCACCGAGCTCATTGAGCTGTCGAGTATTGCGCTCGAGATAGTCGAGCGTGGCAAACGGATCGGCCTCCAGGATCGAGAACATGAAGCCCGAATCCTCGGGCGGCTCGAGCTCGGTCTCGGCGGTGACGAACAGGAAATAGCACGAGGCCAGCACGATCAGGCCGAAGGTCGCCAGCACGTGGCGATTGTCCAGCCAGCCGTGCAGATGGGACCGGAAGCCGTCGCGCAGGCGCTCGAAGCGCCGGTCGAGCCAGGCGGCAAACTTCGGCCGCGCCTCGCGTCGGCGCGAGCGCAGCACGCGCGAGCACATCATCGGTGCCAGCGTAAGCGCCACCACGCCCGACAGAACCACCGTGGCCGCCAGGGTGAAGGCAAACTCGATGAACAGGGTGCCGGTCAGCCCGCCGACGAACCCGATCGGCAGGAACACCGCGATCAGCGTGGTCGACATGGCCACGATCGGCCAAGCCAGCTGGCGCGCGCCGACGATCGCGGCGTCGATCCGCGACTTGCCGTTTTCCATCTGGCGCTCGATGTTTTCCAGCATGATGATGGCATCGTCCACCACGATGCCGATGGCCAGCACCATGGCCAGGAGCGTGAGCAGGTTGATCGAAAAGCCCATCAGCAGCATCAGGAAAAACGTGCCGATCAACGACAGCGGCACCGACAGGGCCGGAATGATGGCGCTGCGGGCCGAACCGAGGAAGGCGTAGATCACCAGCACGACGATGACCAGGGCCAGGAAGATGGTGAAAATCACCTCGTCGATGGCGCTTTCGATGTATTCGGCCGAGTCGTAGGAAATGGTCGCATCCAGGCCTTCGGGCAGGCGCGGAATGATCAGGTCGTCCCAGACCTCGCGAACCTCGCCGATGACGTCGAGGGCGTTGGCGTCGGGCGAGATTTCCACGCCGATGAACACCGCGTCGAGCCCGTTGTAGGTGACCGAGGCATCGAAACTTTCCGGTCCGAGTTCGACCTCGGCGATGTCTTCGAGGCGAACCAGCGAGCCCTCCTCGCCGCGAACCACCAGGCGGCGGAATTCCTCGGCCGACTGCAGGTCGGTATCGGCGGTCAGGTTGATGGTGATCATCTGCCCACGGGTGCGGCCCACCGCCGATAAGACGTTGTTGGCCTGCAACGCGCGGCGCACGTCCAGGCCGGTGACGTCCTGGGCGGCCATGCGCTCCGGGTCCAGCCAGATGCGCATGGCAAAGGTGCCGGCACCGAGAATTTCGGCCTGCTGCACACCGGGGATGGTGGCCAGCTGCGGCTCGACTTCGCGGACCAGGTAGTCGGTGATCTCGCTGTCGTCGAGAAGATCGCTGTAAAACGACAGGTACATGGCCGCCACC